>NZ_JBVVQE010000127.1:0-8210 GCF_055811435.1 Mesorhizobium sp. WSM4837 | reverse complement strand
GGCCTCCCGCCCCCGCGGCGGGGGGGGGTGGTGGGCCCCCCCGGGGGGGGGCGCCCCCCCCCCCCCCGCCCCCCCCGGGGGGGGGGGGGGGGCCCCCCCCCCCCCCCCGGGGGGCGCGGCAATGGCCATCGCCTTCACCCGGTTTGTCCAATCGCACACCGATATTTCAGGTGTGATCGGTATCGGCGGCGGTGGCGGCACTTCGATCATCACATCCGGCATGCGCGTGCTGCCGCTCGGCCTGCCCAAGATCATGGTCTCGACGCTCGCCTCGGGCGACACCGCGCCTTATGTCGATGTCTCCGACATCGTCATGATGCCGTCGGTGACCGACATGGCCGGCTTGAACCGGCTGTCTCGCGTCGTGCTGCACAACGCCGCCCAGGCGATAGCAGCCATGTCTGCAAAACCGGCGCCGCCGCCCGACGGCAAACCGTCGATCGGGCTCACCATGTTCGGCGTCACCACGCCGTGCGTGACTTCGATCGCCGACGAGCTTCGTTCGAGCTATGACTGCATGGTCTTCCACGCCACCGGCACCGGCGGCCGCACCATGGAGAAGCTGGCCGACAGCGGCTTGCTGTCCGGCGTCATCGACATCACGACGACAGAAGTCTGCGACCTCCTGTTCGGCGGCGTTCTGCCGGCAACCGAAGACCGTTTCGGCGCGATCGCCCGCACGAAGTCGCCCTATGTCGGCTCGGTCGGCGCGCTCGATATGGTGAATTTCTGGGCGCCGCCGACCATTCCGGAACGCTATAGCGGACGGCTGTTTTACGAGCACAATCCGAACGTGACGCTAATGCGTACGACGCCTGACGAAAGCCGCAGGATCGGCGAATGGATCGGTGCAAGACTAAGCCTTTGCGAGGGACCGGTCCGGTTCCTCATTCCCGAAAAGGGCGTTTCGGCGCTCGACATCGAAGGCGGCGCCTTCTTCGACCCCGAGGCCGATGCAGCACTCTTCGAGGCCATCGAGCGCACGATCCTGCCGGATAACACGCGTCGCGTGATCCGCTTGCCGCTGCACATCAACGATCCCGAATTCGCCAAGGCTGCGGTTGCGGCTTTTCTCGACATCGCCAGACAGTGAGAGACGAAGCCATGCCCGCCATACCGCGCAAGAAGATCCTGGAAAAGTTCCGCAAGATGATTGCCGGCGGCGTACCGATCGTCGGCGGCGGCGCCGGCACCGGGCTGTCGGCCAAGGCCGAGGAGGCCGGCGGCATCGACCTGATCATCATCTACAATTCCGGCCGCTACCGCATGGCCGGCCGCGGCTCGGCTGCCGGCCTGCTCGCCTATGGCAACGCCAACGAGATCGTCAAGGAAATGGCCTACGAGGTGCTGCCGGTGGTGAAGAAGACACCGGTGCTGGCCGGCGTCAACGGCACCGATCCTTTCGTCATCATGCCGCTGCTGCTGGCCGAGCTGAAGACGATGGGTTTTTCCGGCGTGCAGAACTTTCCGACCATCGGCCTGTTCGACGGCCAGATGCGGCAGAGTTTCGAGGAAACCGGCATGGGCTTCGGGCTCGAGGTCGACATGATCGCCGCGGCTCACGAGCTCGATCTCCTGACCACGCCCTACGTGTTCAACCCCGACGAGGCGCGCGCCATGACCAAGGCCGGCGCCGACATCGTCGTCGCTCATATGGGGGTGACCACCGGCGGCTCGATCGGTGCGACGTCGGCCAAATCGCTCGACGACTGCGTGACCGAGATCGACGCCATCGCTGAAGCGGCGCGTGCCGTGCGCAAGGATGTCATCCTGCTTTGCCATGGCGGGCCGATCTCGATGCCGGACGATGCCCGCTACATCCTCGAACGCTGCAAGGGCCTGCACGGCTTTTACGGGGCAAGCTCGATGGAGCGGCTGCCGGCGGAAGCGGCGATCGCCAGGCAGACTGCCGATTTCAAGGCGGTCTCACTGGAGCAGCGGACCCAAAAGTCGGAACCGGTTTTGGGAAAATCCGATGCGCAAACAAAAAAAAGCGGTGCCAAGACGACCGCGAAGAAAAAGAAGGGATGAGACGATGACCGACAAGAGCAAGGTGTTTGTCTACCCGAAGGATGTCAGCGCCTTCGGCTTCGACTGGGGCAAGCTGTCGCTGACGGTGGCGCCCGAGGTGAACGGCGCCACGCGCTTTTCCGGCGGCGTCGTCGACCTGCCCTCCGGCAAGGGCCACACGCGCCACAACCATCCGGGTGCGGAAGAGATCATCTTCGTCATATCAGGCAATGGCGAGCAGATGGTCGAGGACGAGGACGGCAATCCGGTCGTCGAGAAGGTCGGCCCCGGCTGCACCATCTATGTGCCGGAAAGCCGCTTCCACTCGACACTGAACACCGGCGATGCGCCCATGCAGCTTTTCGTCGTCTATTCGCCGGCCGGGCCGGAACTGGCGTTGCGCGACCTGCCGGATTTCAGGCTGCTGCCGCCGGGCGGGAAATAGGCTCGGCTATGTCCTTCTTCGGCAGCGCCGCCCCTCATCTGGCTGCCGCCATCTTCTCCCCGTAAACGGGGAGAAGGACGCTGCCACCAATGGTTTCGCCAACCGCCAGCGTTGGCAGGAAGAGTGCCGGGGCCGCGCTCAGTTCCCTTCTCCCCGTCTACGGGGAGAAGGTGCCGGCAGGCGGATGAGGGGCAGCACCGTCATTCGCCTTATGAAGCGTCCCCCCGGTTCCAGCCCCTGCCCCGGTCGCCGAACATCACGTAGCCGCTATCGGTGACCGCCACCGTGTCCTCGATCTTGATGAAGCCGCGCGTCGGGTGCAGCATCGTCGTCTCGACCGAGAGCACCATGTTTTTCTCCAGCGGCTTTTCGGCATAGGTGCCTTCATAAGTCACCGGATGATTCGTCATCAGGAACGGCGCCTCATGGGTGATCAGTCCCATGCCGTGGGCGAAGAAATCGGTATAGGGCGCGACCTTTGACGCTTTCAGCACGCCTTCCGCGTAGGAAATCATGTCACCACCCAGCGTGCCGGAGTGTACCTTGGAAAAGGCCGCCTGCTGCACCGCCTCGACTTCGGCCAACAGATCCTCGAGTTCGGCATCCGGCTCGCCGAGAATGCCCATGCGACAGAGGTCGCCGATATAGCCGTGATAATTGCCGCCGGAATCGATCGACATCACCTCGCCCTTCTTCCAGGCCTGCGGCGAGCCGGCGCGGTTATGGCTGGCGCCGAGCGTCAACAGGCAATATTCGAAATGCGCGCCGCGATTGGTCTCCTCGCGCCGCAGCTGCTCGATGATCTCGGTCTTGGTCGTGCCTTCACGGGCCCAGGCAATGGTCGCCAGCATGGAATCGGTGATCAGTTCGGAGGCGATGCGCAGCTTCTCGAGCTCCGCATCCGTCTTGATCGCCCGCATCCGCTCCAGCATATCGGTCGCATCGACAAGCCTTGCATCCGGCAGCGCCTTGCGGATCAGCGTGTAGGCGTCAGACGGCAGGAAAGCCGGCTCGATGCCGATGCGGGCGTCGCCCTTGCCGATTTTCGCCAGGTGCTCGACCGCGAGATTGGCGGCGTCGAGCGTGCCCCAGCAGGCGGCGTGGAAGGTCGGCGTCCAGAGCGGGTTGTTCTGGTGCTCGGCGCCCTCCATGCGGTTGCCGATATAGGCGGCGTGGTCCGGCCCGCCCTTCTCGTAGACGACGACAGGCAGATAGCGGCTGTGGCCGATCGCATCCATGGCGGCGAAGAAGATGAACTTGTAGCCGCCAAGCAGATATTGCGTGTTGTGCTTGGAGGTGGCGAGCAGCACATCGATGCCGGCCTCCTCCATCAGCCGATCGACCCTGGCGTGATCGAACGGGATGGTGCTGACGGCATTTTTACCCGGGGCGACGTTCATCTTTCTCTCTCTCCCTGAATTCCCTGACCGCACGATCAGATCGCGGCAGTTCTCAGTCTGGTCTTACCGAGACAGGTCTGGTCCTACCAGATAAGGTCGGATTGAACCGCTTCCCTGTAACTGGTCCAGCGGACAAAATTTTCAAAGCCACATGAGGATGCGCCAAATCCGTCTCTGGCGAAACCCTCGGCAAGGCTCATAATCACCCTTGCAAGGATGCCGTCCGGTGTCCGAGGGTATTGGCCACCCGGGCCGAATGGCTGAGAGGGACGGAGTTCGATCATGTCAGAGGTCACGATTTCCAGACGCAGCGTGCTTGCCGGTTCGGCACTGCTGCTGGCTTCGACGGCGCTGCCGACGATCGGCTGGGCACAGACGCCGAAGAAAGGCGGGCGGCTGGTCGTCGCCGCCGATTCCGAGCCGCGCAACCTCAACCCGGCGATCGTCGCGTCCAACGGCGTCTTCTTCATTTCGAGCAAGATCGTGGAACCGCTGGCCGAGGCGTCCTTTGACGGCAAGGACGGGCTCGACCCGCGCCTGGCGACAAGCTGGGAGGGCGCCGCGGACGGCTTGTCGGTGACGTTCAAATTGCGCGAGGGCGTCAAATGGCATGACGGCAAACCCTTCACCTCCGCCGACGTCGCGTTCTCGGCGCTGCAGATCTGGAAGCCGCTGCAGAATCTCGGCCGCACCGTGTTCAAGGATCTGGAGGCGGTCGACACGCCAGACGAACTGACGGCGGTTTTCAAATTCGCCAAACCGACACCATTCCAGCTGATCCGCAACGCCTTGCCGGCGCTGACTAGCGTGGTACCGAAGCACATCTACGAGACGGGAAAGATCGAGGAGAACCCGGCCAACAACGCACCTGTCGGCACCGGCCCGTTCAAATTCGCCGAACACAAGCCAGGCGAATATTACCGGCTGGAGAAGAATGGGGACTATTGGGGCAAGGGCCAACCTTACCTCGACGAGATCATCTATCAGGTGCTGCCCGACCGCACCTCGGCGGCAAGCGCGCTCGAGGCCGAAGAGATCCAGCTCGCCGCCTTTTCCGCGGTGCCGCTGGCCGATCTCGACCGCATCTCCAAAGTGCCTGGCCTCAAGGTGATCACCAAGGGTTATGAGGCGCTGACCTATCAGCTCGTCGTCGAAATCAATCATCGCCGCAAGGAGCTGGCCGACCTGAAGGTGCGCCAGGCGATCGCCCACGCCATTGACAAGGATTTCGTCGTCAAGACGGTGTTCCTCGGCTATGCCGCCACCGCCACCGGCGCGGTGCCGAAAAACGATGCGCAGTTCTATACGGCCGATGTGCCGACCTATGCCTTCGACGTGGCCAAGGCCAACGCCCTGCTCGACGAAGCCGGCTACAGCAAGGGTGACGACGGCAAGCGTTTTTCGCTGAAGCTGCTGCCGGCGCCCTATTTCAACGAAACTAAGCAGTTCGGCGACTATCTGCGCCAGGCGCTCGCCGCCATCGGCATCGACGCCCAGCTGGTCAACAACGACTCGGCCGCGCATATCAAGGCCGTCTACACCGACCACGCCTTCGACCTTGCGGTCGGGCCGCCAGTGTTCCGCGGCGATCCGGCAATCTCGACCACCATCCTGGTGCAGAGCGGCATTCCAGACGGGGTGCCGTTCTCCAACCAGGGCGGCTACAAGAACGACGAACTCGACGCCCTCATCGCCAAGGCGTCCGAGACGCTCGACCCCGCCGCGCGCACGGAACTTTACAGGGAGTTTCAGAAAAAGGTCGCAGCCGACCTGCCGCTGATCAATGTCGCCGAATGGAGCTTCATCAGCGTTGTCAGGGACACGGTTGGGAATGTCGCAAACAACCCACGCTGGGCGGTGTCGAACTGGGCGGACACCTGGCTGGAGGGGTGAGCTGCGGGTTAATTGAGATTGACCTTCGCCAATAGGTGAAGTTGGTAATGTCCGTGCTCGACGATACCCCCCTCTGTCCTGCCGGACATCTCCCCCTCAAGGGGGGAGATTCGCTTGCTTTGGCGACGGCCCTTTCCTCAGCAATGTTTGCGATTGGCGCCACGGCTAGTGACGGCCAATCTCCCCCCTTGAGGGGGAGATGTCCGGCAGGACAGAGGGGGGTGCCTAGGCTCGGCATTTCTGTTAATCGGCCCAAGCAGCCGGCGCCGCCATGACCCGCGCGCTTCTCCTCCTTCGCCGTCGCCTCGTCGGCAGTGTCTTCGTACTGCTGATTGTCGTGATCGGCACTTTCCTTTTGCTGGAAGCCGCCCCCGGTGACGCGGTCGACGCCTACATCGTCTCGACCGGCGGCGACGCCGGCATGATCGAATTGCTGCGCCATCGTTGGGGCCTCGACCAGTCGGCGCTGACGCGGCTGGCGACCTATCTATGGGCGCTGCTGCATCTCGACCTCGGCCAGTCGGTGACCTTTTCGCGGCCAATCCGCGACGTCATCCTCGAGCGCCTGCCCAACACGCTGCTGTTGATGGGCAGCGCCACCGCGCTCTCCTTCGGCCTCGGCTCGGCGCTCGGCATCTATGCCGGCGCCAGGCCCGGCGGCTTTCGCGACCGCTTGCTGTCGATCGGCTCGCTGGCGCTCTATGCCGTTCCCGGCTTCTGGCTCGGGCTGGTGCTGATCATCGTCTTTGCCGTCGACCTGCGCTGGTTCCCGATCGGCGGCATCGAGAGCATCGCGTCGGGCAAGACCGGCCTTGACCGCGCGGCCGATATCACCCGCCATCTCGTGCTGCCGGTGTCGGCACTCGGCTTCATCTATCTGGCACTCTATCTGCGCATGATGCGCGCCGGCATGGCCGAGGTCTGGCGGCAGGATTTTGTCCTCGCCGCCCGCGCCAAAGGGCTCTCCCGCCGCCGCATCGTGCTCGCCCACGTCGCCCGCAACGCGCTGTTGCCGTTGGTCACCATGCTCGGCCTGCAATCGGCGCAGATGCTCGGCGGCAGCGTCGTCATCGAAAGTGTCTTTTCAGTGCCCGGCCTTGGCCGGCTGGCGCAGGAGGCGGTGGCGGCGCGCGACACGGCGCTGCTGCTCGGCATCATCCTGGTCAGCGCCGTTCTGGTTATCGCCATCAACCTTCTCGTCGACATTGCCTACGCCTTCCTCGATCCACGCGTCGGCGCCAGCGAGGCCGGTGCGTGAGCCGGCTTCGCCGCTTTCTTCGCACGCCGGAAGCGGTCGCCGGCGCGATCATTCTGGCGGCGCTGTTCGCCATGGCGCTGACAGCGCCTTTGTTCTTTCCCGGCGACCCGCAAGCCATTGCCGGGCCGGCATTGCTGCCGCCCTTTCAGGACTGGTCGCTGCCGCTCGGCACCGACCGGCTCGGCCGCGACGTGCTGGCCGCGCTTCTCCACGGCGCCCGTACCTCGCTGGCGGTCGGGCTGGCGGCAGCGGCAGCAGCCCTTGCCGTCGGCGCGATAGTCGGAACGCTGGCCGGCTTTGCCGGCGGTCTCGTCGACGAAGTGCTGATGCGCATCACCGACGCCTTCCAAACCGTGCCGAGCTTCCTGCTGGCGCTGGCTTTCGTCAGCGTCGTCGGGCCGTCGCTCGGCGTCGTCGTCGCGGCGATCGCGCTCGGCGCCTGGACGGGGCCGGCGCGCGTTGCGCGCGCCGAAGTGCTGTCGATCCGCGAGCGCGATTTTGTCGCCGGCGCCCGTGTCATCGGCATGCATCCGCTGGAGATCGCGTTGCGCGAAGTGCTGCCCAACGCTTTGCCGCCGGTGCTGGCGCTGTCGTCGGTGATCGTCGCCGCCGCGATCCTCACCGAGGCGGCACTTTCGTTTCTCGGCCTCGGCGACCCCAACCGCGTGACCTGGGGCGGCATGATCGCCGAAGGCCGCGCCGTGCTGCGCACCGCGCCCTTTTTGTCGATCATTCCGGGCATAGCACTCGTGCTGACCGTGCTCGGCGTCTATCTCGCCGGCGAAGGCGTCGTCGAGACGACGGCGGTGAGAAGGAGCCTGTCATGACGGCGCTGCTTTCGATCCGCGATCTGACGGTGACCTATCGCCGCGACGGCAGCCAGGTGGCGGCGCTGAACCATGTCAGCCTCGATGTCAGCGCCGGCGAGCGCTTCGCCATCATTGGCGAGAGCGGCTCGGGCAAGAGCACTCTGGCGCTGGCCATTGCCGGGCTGCTGCCGGGTTCTTCCAAGGTTGGAGGCTCGATCGAGTGGTTTTTGCCATCCTTTGGTGCCAAGGCACCCCCCCGCGGGGGGGGGGGGGGGGGGGCGCGCCCCACCTCTGGCGGCGCCCCCCCCCCCCCCCGGCGCGCCCGCTGCGCTTTCCCACCCCGCCTCGCCGATCCTCCCCGCAAGGGGAGGGTGAACAGGCGCCAGTCCCCTCAC
>NZ_JBVVQE010000126.1:0-9050 GCF_055811435.1 Mesorhizobium sp. WSM4837 | reverse complement strand
CCGGCGATAACATCAGCAAATCATCCATCGTGGCACCTCCGCCAACAATGAATCAGCCGCTCACCATCAATTCAACCTGATTAATAGGTCCTGACCCTAGCTGAGGCGGTTTCATCATCTGCGGGCGTTGGTACCTTCAAACGCTCCGTCAGGGCGGTTTCGATCAGTCGCGTGGTCTCATGCTCGTTGAGCAGGCCGATCTGCAGATCCAGCTCGGCGCGGTGCTCGCTCAACGCTCCGCGAGCTGATGCTTGGCACGTTCGCGACCAAGCTCGGGCGCGGTTTCCGTGCAGAATTCCGGCCCCCGTGCTTCGGTGATCGGGTCGCCTATTTTTGCCGCGGGTCTTCCAGGCCGATGCCGATCTGACGGAAACGGCCCGACCGACGTTCGACGACGGCTTCGGCGAGCGAGCGGGCGGCGTTGCGGACCTCTTCCTGGATTGTCTCGTCGGCATCGAGTTCCTCATGGCTTGTGGCGTACGGCTTCCAGTAACCGATGTAGCGGTCGAGCTCGGCGCTGGGGCCGGCCGGCGACAACTTCATGAAGCGCCAGTCAGCGAGGGAATGCCGCACATTCTCCGCACCTTCGACATCGCCGTGCACAATCACAGAAAACAGCCTGCCTGCCAGATGACGCGGATAGTCCCAGCCGGCCAGTTCTACCTCCTTTGCCTTTGCCGCATCCTTGCCCTGTGTCAGCGAGGGGTCTGGATTGCCACCGTCAGCGCAGACAAGCCTGTCCATCATCAGTTTGACAGGCGAGGAAACCTGATACCAATTCACCGGCGAGATGATCATGATGCCATGGGCGGCGACCCACATCGGGTAGATTTCGTTCATCCAGTCCTGAACTTGCCCAAGCGAATGGTTGGGATAGCAGGAACAGGGCCAATGGCAGAGCGGAGCGGCCGTCGAAAAGCACGCCTTGCACGGATGGATGTTCCTCCCGTATTCGGAAGCAAGCCGCGACAGATCGAGAATTTCGACTGCAAGTTTCGTTTCCTTGTCGATGGTCTCACGGGCGATTTCGGCGAGCCGGAAACTCTTCGACATCTCGCCGGGACAGGTGTGCTCGCTGCGCGACGACCCGTTGATGATCAACAGACGCGGCGGCGCCGTTAGGTCCTCGTACCGATGCTGCGCCTGTAGCACCGCCTCGTGCGCCGCAATCCAATCGACGGACAGATCGTAGTCGGGGTCGCTGAACCCAAGACCGGCTTTCCTCGTGATCGGGCTCTTGCGGGAATCCGCGTAAGCCTGCCAGGCGATCGAAGCGATTTGCTCAATCGACTGGGCGAACGGTTCGAACGCTGGATCGACGAATTGCTGCTTGTACCTCGCCTTGAAGGCTTTCTCGCACAGTCTGGGACTAGCCATGCCCTTGCGAGGCGCCGGGGTTTTCCCGACAAATTTGCCAACGAGACCAGCCATTTCCGAATTCCTCTCCCGAATTCTTGTCCAGGAACGCGCAAGATCTTGCAGTGATTTATTCACCCGTTCCGTCAGCGCCTCCGTGGAAGAAGGATCGAATTTCCTCCCTGTCGATGCTGTCATCGGCGTCCTCGTCGACGGCGCTGAATATCCGCTCGACAAAATCCTGAACCTCGGTTTGAGACAGCGCCCCATCGCCGTCGGCGTCGACTATGGCGAACATCATTCGCATCCGTGCGCCATGCATCATCCCGCCTCCCATATGGCGCCGGTCATGCCTTCGGAAATCGCGATGCCAACGGTCGTCACCTCGCTGCTCTGCTCGCGGGCGGCGATGCTGCATTCTCTCCTCCAGCATCTCAGTCATCATCTCGCGCATCGTTTGGCGCATGGAGTCTTCGGTTGGCCCGCCTGGCGACGGCTGTGAACCTTGTGCAGGTGCGGCGGGCGCAGGCGAGCTCGTCTGGGATAGCGCCGGCGAAGCCAGCATAGCCAACGCCGCGGCAATTGCTGTGGTCTTGCTTGCTGATGTCATCGTGTTCTCCTTGGAGAATGGGTGGACCGAACGTGTCGGCATCCAAGCCAAACCCGCTGCTCCCCGCATGGTTCCTAGCGCGTTGCAACGCTGGTGATTGGTGAAACCGGCGATAACGGCCAATCTCCCCCCTTGAGGGGGAGATCAGCAGCTTAGCCGCAGCATTCTTCGGCTGTTTCGACTTTTTGTATCCGGTGCGCCACAAGCCGGCCATATGGGTTTGAGCATTGGATTTTCCCGAACCCGGTTCCCATTTTCGGGTCCGATGCTCTAACGGAGAAGAAGCCTTGGATGCCCTGAAATCGCTCATCGAATCGCGCCGCTTCGACCTCGCGATCATGGTCCTGATCCTGATCAACGCCGTCACGCTCGGCCTCGAAACCTCGCCCGATGCGATTGCGGCTTTTGGCCCGCTTCTAACGGCCATCGACCGCGCGATCCTCAGCGTCTTCGTGCTCGAACTCGCGATCCGGCTGGTCGTCTACAGGACGCATTTCTTCCGCGATCCATGGCGCATCTTCGACCTCTTCGTCGTCGGTTTCGCGCTCATCCCCACGACCGGCTCTCTCTCGGTGCTGCGGGCGCTGCGCATCCTGCGGGTGCTGCGCCTGATCAGCATCGTTCCGTCGCTGCGCCGTGTCGTCACCGGCTTCATCACCGCCTTGCCCGGCATGGGCTCGATCATGCTGCTGCTCGGGCTGGTGTTCTACGTCTTTGCGGTGATGGCGACGAAGCTCTACGGCTCGTCCTTTCCCGAACTGTTCGGCGGCATACCAGAATCGCTCTTCACGCTTTTCCAGGTCATGACCCTCGAGGGCTGGTCGGTCGGCGTGGTGCGCCCGGTCATGGTGGTCTTTCCGGCGGCCTGGCTGTTCTTCATCCCGTTCATCATCGCGACCTCGTTCACCGTGCTCAATCTGTTCATCGGCGTGATCGTTTCGGCGATGGAGGCCGAGCATGAAGCCGTGGAATCGGCCGACAGGGCGACGCTGCATAGCGATCAGGCCATGATCCTGGCGGAGTTGCAGGCGCTGCGGGCGGAGGTCCGCGAATTGTCCGGCGTTCGCGGCTAGATCGCCTCCGCGAGTCGGCGGCTTGTGACGGTGTGGTGCGGTGAAAGAGCCCGCCGCTCCATTTGCGAAGCGGCGGGGGTCCCCCAATCACCCCCCGATTGTCAGGTCAAAATTGCCCCCCGGCATTGCTGACCGTGCAATTGCGGCGCCAGACCCAGTGATCCATTACGGGACACCTATGCCAAAGACGCAAGCCAGGTTTGCCGATTCATATTAACTGTGGCTAATATGTCACCGTGGTCGGAACGGACTAACGTCGAGAGCGCCGGCCTCACCCCCTGGCGAGCAACCCTCTTGCAGCGTCGGCATCGACGGCCCGGCCGCATCACCGAAATGCCGTGCAGGCGAAGCGGACCGCCTGCAGCGGTTCCACCTGCGGATTTATTCACCCGTTTCGTCGGCACCTCCATGGAAGAAGGATCGGATTTCCTCCCTGTCGACGCTGTCATCGCCGTCCTCGTCGACGGCGTTGAATATCCGCTCGACAAAATCCTGAACCTCGATTCTAGAAAGCGCACCATCGCCGTCGGCGTCGACTATGGCGAACATCATTCGCATCCGTGCGCCATGCTTCATCCCGCCCCCCATTTGGCGTCCGTCATGCCGTCGGAAATCGCGATGCCAACGATCGCCACCTCGCCGCTCTGCTCGGGGCGGCGATGCTCCGGCATTCTCTCCTCCAGCATCTCAGTTATCATCTCACGCATCATTTGGCGCATGGAGTCTTCGGCTGGCCCGCCTGGCGACGGCTGTGAACCTTGATCCTGTGCAGGTGCGGCGGGCGCAGGTGGGGTCGTCTGGGATAGCGCCGGCGAGGCCAGCATAGCCAGCGCCGCGGCAACCGCTGTGGTTTTGACTGCTGATGTCATCGTATTCTCCTTGGAGAGACCGAACATGTCGTCCAAGCCAAACCCGCTGCTTCCGACATGGTTCCTGGCGCGTTGCAACGCTGGTGATTGGTGAAGGCGCCGATGACGGCCAATCTCCCCCTTGAGGGGGAGATGGCCGGCAGGCCAGAGGGGGTCGTCTCACGTAATGCACCAACCTCCACTGTCGCAAGAGAGAAGGCCGCGCCCAGTCGAACCGACCCCCTCTGCCCTGCCGGGCATCTCCCCCTCAAGGAGGGAGATCAGCAGCTTCGGCCTCCGGCACTCATCCTGCAAAGAGGGCAGGACAGAGGGGGGCGCGAAGGATCACTACAGATCAGCATTTATCCTGAACCGTCGCATTCTTCGGCTGTGGTCACGGCCTGGATCCCAGGGTCTGCGCCGCGTCGCTTCGCTCCTTGCTCCGCCCTGGGATGACGAAGGCATGGGTACCGCGATCCGTTTGACAGCGGGCCGGAGGCGTCAACCCCTGGCGAGCAATGCCTCGACCTCTTGCAGCGTCGGCATCGACGGCGCCGTGCCCGGCCGGGTGACCGAGATGCCGGCGACGGCGCAGGCGAAGCGGACCGCTTGCAGTGGGTCCACGCCTCTCGCAAGTGCTGCGGCCAGGCCGCCATTGAAGGCGTCGCCGGCGCCGGTGGTCTCGACCACAGGACCGGCTTTGATCGCGCCGACATGGTCGGAGCGGCTGGCCGTGTGCAGCAGCGCGCCCTGTTCGCCGAGCGTAACGATGACGGCGCCGGCGCCCTTTCCAAGCAAACGATCGGCGGCGCGGCGGGCGTCGTCGATGGAGGACACCTTGATGCCGGTCAGTTCCTCGGCCTCGGTCTCGTTGGGCGTGACATAGTCGCAGAGCGTGTAGATGCGCTCGGGCAGGCTTGCCGCGGGCGCCGGGTTGAGGATGGTCGTCACCCCTGCCCCGCGCGCGATCTCCAGCGCCCGCATCGCCGCCTCGATCGGCTGCTCGAGCTGGGTGACGAAGACGCCGGCCGAGCGGATCAGGCCGGCGTTAGCCTCGATGTCGTCGGGCGAAATCAGCATGGCCGCACCCGGGCTGACAATGATGGCGTTGTTGCCGCTCGTCTCCTCGACGAAGATATAGGCCGCACCCGTATAACTCTCCGGCGTGTCGATGACGGCGCTCTTCACCCCGGCCTGCGTCCAGGTTTGCCTGGCCATGTCGGCAAAGGGATCGACGCCAAGGCGCGTCAAAAAAGTGATGTCGGCGCCGAGACGGCCGGCCGCGACCGCCTGGTTGGAGCCCTTGCCGCCCGGGCCGAGGGTGAAGGATGTTCCAAGGATCGTCTCGCCCATGCGCGGCTGGCGGGCGGCGCGGTAGGCGGTGTCGGCGACGAAGACGCCCAATATGACGACAGGCTTAATGACCACAGGCTTGCCTGGCATCTCGCTACTCCGCGTCGGGAGGAACGACGCCCTTGCGGAAGGCAAAACAGCCATAGAAGCGGCGCTCGCCGGTCTGGATGACGCAATAGGCGTTTTTGGCACGTTCGTAGAAGGCGTAGCGCTCGACCGAAATCATCGGCCAGGCCTTGCCCTCAGCCGCATCGATCTCGCTTTGCACTTCTTGCTGCACGGCGGGAATCTCGTCCGGCTTGCCGACGATCTCCATGCGGGCGGCGGCATCGTCGACGAAATTGTCCAGCGGATAGAGCGACAGCACCGCCTTGACCACGTCAGCGGCCGGCGCATCGATGCGCAGCAGCCGGCCGAGCACGGTCTGGCGCGCCACCGAATCGGAGGGGAAGTTGGTGTCGGCGATGATCAAATCGTCGCCATGGCCCATCGCCCGCAGCGCCTGCAGCACGTCGGCATTGAGCAGCGGATTGATCCCTTTTAGCATGATTCCCTCCCGAACGGGCTTGTTTGATGCGAAGCCTGGCGCATGAGCCCGAAGTGTTGTCGGTTTTCAGACAAGATCATTCGCAATTCAAAGTGTTTAAAGACGATTGCCGATCTCTGCGTCGAAGAGATGGACCTGGTCGAGCCGCGGTTTCAGATGCAGCGTGTCGCCCGGCTTGAAGTCGTGGCGCTCGCGGAACAGCGCCACCATCTCGCCCTCGCCGAAACGCAGAAACACCAGCGTTTCGGAACCGGTCGGCTCGACGACGGAAATCTTCGCCGGCACGCCGTCGGGGTGGATTTCGAGATGCTCGGGCCGGACGCCGTAGACGACATTGCGCCCGTCCTCCACCTTGCTGCTCGCAGCCATCGGGAACGGCGTCCCTGCGATCTCGACGATGGGCTTGTCGCCCTTGCGCACCACGCCCTTGAGCAGGTTCATCGACGGCGAGCCGATGAAGCCGGCGACGAACAGATTGGCCGGCCGGTCGAACAGTTCCAGCGGCGCGCCGACCTGCTCGATGCGGCCGTCGCGCATCACGACGATCTTGTCGGCCATGGTCATGGCCTCGATCTGGTCGTGCGTGACATAGATGGTGGTGGTCTTCAGCCGCTGGTGCAATTCCTTGATCTCGGTGCGCATCTGGACGCGCAGCTTGGCGTCGAGGTTGGACAGCGGCTCGTCGAACAAGAACACCTGCGGGTTGCGCACGATGGCGCGGCCCATGGCGACGCGCTGGCGCTGGCCGCCGGAGAGTTGGCGCGGATAGCGCTTGAGATAGGGATTGAGATCAAGGATATCGGCGGCGCGCTTGACCCGCTCGGCGACATCGGCCGGATCGGTCTTGCGCAGTTTTAGCGCAAAGGCCATGTTCTGCTCGACCGTCTTGTGCGGATAGAGCGCGTAATTCTGGAACACCATGGCAATGTCGCGTTTGGCCGGTGGCAGATGGTTGACGACACGGTCGCCGATGGCGATCGTGCCGCCGGAAACGGTCTCCAGCCCCGCCACCATCCTGAGCAGCGTGGACTTGCCGCACCCCGAAGGACCGACCAGCACCACGAACTGCCCGTCGGCGATGTCGACGCTGACACCGTGCAGGACCTTGACGGTTCCGAACGCCTTGGCCACATTGCTGATCGCGACTTGAGCCATTGGCCCCCCTTTCGTTGCGGTGAAGCTAAACAACGCAAACAGCGAGGGCAAGTCAGTCTTTTATAGATAAAAAACTCTGTTCGCGTTTGACACGGCACCTGGTTGTGAGAATAGTGAAAGGGCTCGGGTTTTGACCCTGTTCCGGGCGCGCCGGCACGCTGGTCGGACCACGGAAGTCGAAGCGTTGCGGAGGAAAACTTGGGCCGCTATTTCTGGGAGCCGCTGTTGTTGGGGAACATTTCCAGCGCTCCAAACACCCGAACAATCACCATACACATTCTGGGAGGAACGAAATGAAAGTCAGCCTTTACAACCAATTCATGCGGGCGGGTGCCACGCGCCGCGATGTCCTCAAGGGCGCGGCCAGTATGGCCGCGATCGCAGCGGCATCCGGCGCCGGGCTTGGCGCGCTGACGCGCCCGGCTTCCGCCGCAAGCGAATTGCGCGCGCAGATCCTGCAGATTCCCGGTGTCGGCAAGGGCCAGCCGACCGATGCCGACTTCCAGCAGGTCGGCGAGCTTTGCCTGGAGGCGACCAAGGCCAGCGTCAAGGAAGGCGAATTCGCCGGCGTCCAGCTCACCTTCATGGGGCTCAACAACCAGAACCTGCACAATGTGCTGTTTCGCGGCTTCCTGAAGCCTTGGGAGACCTATACCGGCGCCAAGATCAACTGGATCGACCTGGCGCAGGCGGACTACAATGCCCGCCTGCAGCAGTCGATCGCCACCGGCACCGTCGATTTCGACATCATCGAGATGGGCGCGCCGTTCGAAGGCGACGTCTGCGGCAAGGGCCTCACGTCCGAAATGCCGGACTGGGTCAAGGACCAGATCGACATGAAGGACGTCGTGGCCTATCTGCAGCCACCGGTCGGCACCTGGGACGGCAAGCAGTACCGCGTGACCGTCGATGGCGACGCGCACAACTTCAACTACCGCACCGACGTGTTTGCCGATGCCGACCTCGCCAAGGCGTGGAAGGACGGCGGCGGTGGCGGTGAATGGGGCGTGCCGAAGACCTGGCAGCAGGTGCAGGCGGTGACAAAATTCCTCAAGGGCAAGCAGTTCCAGGGCCAGGACGTTTTTGGCTATCTCGACGCGCCCAAGGCGTGGGGCGGCTTCGGCTTCTATTTCCTCGGCAGCCGCGCCAGCGCCTATGCCAAGCATCCCGACGACAAGGCCTGGCTGTTCGATGCCGATACGATGAAGCCGCGCATCAACAATCCAGCCTGGGTGCGGGCCATCCAGGACGTGATCGACGCGCTGCCGTCGCAGCCTGCCGACCAGATCAACGCCGACCCGAACACCACCGCCTTCCAGCAGTTCCTGGCCGGCACCGGTTCGATGGTCACCTGGTGGGGCGACGTCGGCTCCAACGTCAAGACCAACGACAGTTCTGTCGTCGGCGACGTCACCGGCTTCTCGATCCTGCCGGGCTCGGACGACGTCTACAATTCCAAGACCGGCCAGTGGGACAAACTGGCCAGCGGCCCGAACCATGCGCCGAACTGCGCCTATCTCGGCTGGGGCGTCTACGTCATGGCTCGTGTCGATTCGGATGAAAAGAAGAAGAAGGCGGCATGGTCGGCCGCGGCCCATCTCGGCGGCAAGGACCTGTCGCTCTGGTGCGCGGCGTATCCGTCCGGCTTCCAGCCTTACCGCAACTCGCATTTCGACGTTCCGGAATGGGTGGCGGCCGGTTACGACGAGGCCTTCATCACCTCATATCTGAAGTCGGAGGCCGACAGTTACAACCATCCGAACGCCGCGATCGAGCCGCGTATCCCCGGCATCTTCCAATATTACAGCGCCGCCGAGGACATCCTGGCCAATACATTTGCCGGCAAGATGACGGCACAGGAAGGCGCCGACGCCATTGCAGCCGCCTGGGAGAAGCTGACCGACCAGATCGGCCGCGAAAACCAGATCAAGCTCTACAAGGCCTCGCTCGGCATGTAGGTTGAGATTTTAGGAACCGCGGGGGGGGGGGGGCGCCCCCCCCCCCCCCCCCCCGCGCCCCCCCCCCCGCCCCCCCCCCCCGCCCCCCCCCCCCGCCGCCCCCCCCGGACCGCCCCCCCCGCCCAAAACCAGTGCACGCCCGGCGGGGGG
>NZ_JBVVQE010000125.1:0-9151 GCF_055811435.1 Mesorhizobium sp. WSM4837 | reverse complement strand
GACCTCGACCTTCGTGGCGATGGAGACGGTGAAGGATCGGTAGGCGCTGCGGTGCGGTAAGAACCTTCGATGCCGGCGGGACAGCGCCCCCTCTGTCCTGCCGGACATCTCCCCCACTTGGGGGGAGATCGGCGGCTTCGGCGACAGTGCCCCTTTCCTTGAATGTTGAAAATTGGCGAAAGCCGAGGGGACAGCCAATCTCCCCACTCGTGGGGGAGATGTCCGGCAGGACAGAGGGGGGCGCGAAGGATCGCTACCGAGCAGCTGAGTCCCTTCACTCCGCCAGCGTCTTCAAGAACGCCACCAGCGCCGCGCGCTCGCGGTCCGAAAGCTGCAGCGGGTGGACCTCGGATACACCCTCGACACTCGCCGGCGCCTTCGAATAATGCGCCACAACCTCCTCGAGCGAGGAAAACTGCCCGGCATGCATGTAGGGCGGACGGGTGGCGGCGCCGCGCAGCGACGGCGTCTTGTAGGCGCGCACGAGTTCCGGCCCGGCCTTGACCATGAAGCGCAGCTCGCCGCAGGCGCCGGCGTCGCCATCGCGAAACGCGCCGAAACAGTTGAACGGATCGGCCTCGACTTGGCGCACCGCGTCTATGCGGCCGCGATCCGGCGGCAGGTTCGCCACCGACATCACGCCGGTGTTGTGAAAACCGCCGTCCGTAAAACGCGGCCCGTTATGGCAGGTCACGCAATTGGCCTTGCCGATGAACAGCTTTAGCCCGAGGATTTCTTCGGGCGACAAGGCATCGTCGCCTTGCGGCGCCTGTATACCGGTATCCAAAGCGGCGGCGAACCGGTCGAAGCGCGTCTGCGGTGGCGCGATCGATCGCTCGAAGGCGGCGATCGCCTTGCCGATATTGGCGAAGACGCGGTTGACGTCCTCGGCTTGCGCACCGGACATGGCATTCCAGGCAGCCTTCTCGGCATCGCTGCCGAGCGGACTGGCATTGGCCGGCACATTTGAAAGGTCGGGCAGCGGCCCGAAGATGCGCTCGTAGCGCTCGCCGAATCGCGCCTGGATGTAATGCGCGTAGGCGGCGCGGTTGCCGGCCTGCTCCAGCGGATTTTCCAGCGGCGCCAGCGCCTGCGCCCAGAGACTGTCGCGCCGCCCGTCCCAGAAGAACCATGCGTCATGTGCAACACCGGCCAGCGGCATGGTGCGCCGGTTGGTGCGGCCGACACCGACCGCTCGCGGCAGATCGTCCTGGAACTGCCGGTCGATCTTGTGGCAGGTCGAGCAGGAAACCTTGCCGTCGCCGCTCATCCCGGCGTCGAAAAACAGCGTCGCGCCGAGCGCGGCGGCAGCCGGCACGTCGGCGAAGCGGTTGGTGGTGTCGGTTTTCAGCGGCGGCAGGGCTGACAGCGCCAGCGAGGCGATGGTCTTCTTTTCGGCATCGGAAAACTCAGGCTTGCCGCAGCCGGCAAGCACAGCCATCGCCAGCAGCGCGAAAAGTCGCGGAAAGCGGTTCATCTTGCTCCAGCGCTCAGAGCAGCACATTGAAGACCACCGTGTCGGATCCGGCCGCCGCGGAAATGGCGAAATGCAGTTGCCACAATCCGCTCATTGTGAATTTCACCCCGCCGATGCGATAGCGGCCATCGCCCAGATAATCGGTCGCATGCGGGCTGGTTGGCAGACCGTGCCTGTGCTGCGGCATGCCGCCGGATATCGAGATCGCAGCGCCCTCCACCGGGGTGCCCGCATTTGTCTTCAGGGTCAGCAGCCAGGATTGCAGCTCGCCTTGACGGACAACGCCCCGCTCCGGCTCGAAACTGGCTAAAAACAGGCCGTTCGCCGTCTCTTTCGAACGGGCAATCTCGGAGCCGGCGAGCCGAGGCGCTTGCGGCGCGGTCATATAGACGGCGGCGAGAATGCCGGCCAGCAAGGCAGCCAGACCAAGACCTGCCAGAACGTAGCGCCATAACGATGCCAAACCGGTTCCTCTTCCAGAAATAACGTCTCACTGAGCGGATCGCGTCCCGCCGCGCCGCTGAGAAAACGCCGCCGGCGCAAAATCCGCTGCCGCCAAGCATGGCGCTGCCGCCCGCAAAAAGCTACAGCACCGGTCTTTGGTTTTGTGCATGTCGTTATCCCAAAACCGCCGCGCAAGCTGTGGGCGACATGCACCAGGAGAGATACATGGCAGGAAACGGCGTCGCATCGATCGGTGAATGCATGCTCGAGCTTTCAGGCCAGGCCAGGCCGAACTGGCGCATGGGCTTTGCCGGCGACACATTCAATACGCTGTGGGCGCTGCATGCGCTGAGCGGTGACCGGCCGGCGACCTATGTGTCGGCCTTCGGCGACGACCCGTTCTCGCGCGACCAGATCGATTTCTTCGCGCAAAACGGCATCGGCATCGGCGCCAGCCCGATTATACCAGGCGCCCGGCCCGGCCTCTATGCAATCACGCTGACCGGCGCCGAACGCTCCTTCACCTACTGGCGCGGCGACGCCGCCGCGAGGCAGCTTGCCTCCGACGCGGCCGCTTTGGCGAAAAGCCTTGAAAATCAGGCGCTTGTTTACTTTTCCGGAATCACTTTGGCAATTCTGGACGACGCCGCGCGCAAGACACTTTTGGCGGCGGTGGCCAAGGCGCGCGCCGACGGCTCGCTTGTCGCCTTCGATCCCAATTATCGGCCGCGGCTGTGGCGCCGGCGCGACGAAGCACAGACCGCGATCCTCGATGCGCTGGCAGTCACCGACATCGCGCTGCCGACCTTTCCCGACGAGCAGATGCTGTTCGGCGACGCAGCGCCGCAGAAAACCGCGGAACGGATGCGAAAGCTGGTCGGCGAAGTCGTCATCAAGAACGGCGAGGAGCCGGCGCTAATCGCCGCAAACGGGACCCCGCAACCCGTTCCGGCCGTGCATGTCGCCGCCCCGGTCGACACCACCGGCGCCGGCGATTCCTTCAATGGCGCCTATCTCGCCGCCCGGCTTGCCGGCCATGCCCCGACCGCGGCCGTGTTGCGCGCGCATCGCGTCGCCGCCGCAGTCGTCCAGGTGCGCGGCGCGCTGGCGCCATTCGAGACGTTAAGGGCAGCGTTCGGGGATTAGAACCGACAACCGCCGACAAGCTCGCAGCCCAGGCGCTCGCTATCCGCGCTTTTCGATGACGCCGTACAGGACGTTGCGGTTCTCGCCAAAGAACACCTGCGCCTCGACGGTGTTTCGGTCGACGCTGGCATTGATGACGTTCCACATATCGGCCTCCGACCGCAGCAGCAACACCCAGTTCATGAACGTCTCCCAATACCCGGCGTCAGGGTTGCCTTCTGCGTAGTTCGCAAACAGGAAGGTCCCGTTCGGCTTCAACATCTGCAGGCAGGTTTTCGTGAGCTTCACGGCGACGTTGTGCGCAAGGTAGTCGTAAAGGCCGGAGGCGTAGATGAAGTCGAACTTGCCAAGCTTGTGGCCCCGCGTGAGCACGGTTCGCACCGAGCCGTCGATCGCCTCTACCGCAGTATCCTGGAAGTCGCGCGTGATCAATCCAACGCTCTGAGGGTCCTGATCGAGTGCAACCCAGCGTTTGAGACGGCCCTCCTGTAATGCGGCCGAGCGATTGGCCTCCCTTAAATGGCCGGCCGCAATCGCCAGGACCTCGGTTTGCGGTCCATTCCTGGTCGCAATCTTATCGACATAGCGGGTCAGAAGATCACGCCGTTCCCGTGCCGCGATGGACGACGGCACATCCTTGGTATGCATGTAGAGCGCCTTGCCGATCTCCGAGGCGTTTGCCACGCTCTCCGCCACGTGCGGATCGCAATAGATGTAGTCGAGCAACTGCGCGTCGCCGGAATAACCTCTGGGCTTGTCATGGGACCACCGCGTGAGCGGATCCTCAAGAAAGTACTCCAGGACCGGGTGGTTCTGCACCACCGGTATCAATGCCTGCCAGACGTCGGGATGAACCTTGGAACGCGTCGCGCTGAGGTACGACGTCACACGACGAATGATCTCGGCGGGGTCCTTTCGTTGCTCGATTTGCTGGTGTGTGGTGTGGAGAATGAGCGCAAGCTCGACGCGAGCGGTTTCGAACGCTTCGCTATGAGGCTCGAGCTTTTTTTGAGGGAGACTGGCGGCGATCATCTCGGCAGTAATCAAACTTTTGCCATCGAGGATGGTTGCCACCGCAGAACTCCATAATCACATTTAACTAGATATCGTTACATATTGCGTAAAATTTTATCTTTGCCAAGACACATGTCAGGCATTTTAGCGGTGTCGTTAAATTCCCGCCAACCATGCTGGTTTTTTGGACGCCTTGCGGGTCGGATTCCAGATACGAGTTAACCCAAACCTATATGCGCGACTGCATATTGCTTGCGAGGCGCCGCAATTCGCTGTCGCGCCTGAGGAGTCGGCCGGCGTGGGGGTAGAAGCTAGAAATGAGTTCGGCATACAAAGCCCCGTTCAAATGGGGCTTAGGGTGACGAACGAATACGCGTCATCCGCATTGGCCGATATGGCCCATGCGGAACCGCTTGAGCGGCGCTACGAGCGACGGTCCGACGAACTCCGCAGCCTCTACTGGGAGGAAGGCCAGGCGAAGCGAAGGATGGACGCCAGGCCGGGGCTTTGGATCGCCGTCGCCATCTATCTCATGTTTTCGGCAACGGATCTGCTGCTGATTCCGGATGTGGCACTCTATACGATCACGGCGCGCTTCGCGGTCGGAGTGACTGCGCTGTTGACCCTGGAAGCACAACTTCGCCGGGGGGTCGGAACGGAATGGATTGACGTGACTTGCGCCGCAGCCATCATCTTTGGCTATGTTGGTTGGTTGTCCCCAGCGGTTATGGCCGCGGACAAGGAAAGCGTCTCTTATTATATGGTCTTCGGTACTATCTTCATGATGGGCGCCAATCTTTTCTTCACATTCAGGTTTAATCTATCCATCGTAACTTCTGCTATAATTTTGTGTGTACTATACACGGTGAACTATTTCGTACCTTCTACGCTAACATACAAAATAGTACTAGGAATTTTTTACATTTCGTGCTTCATATTCACGTCGTATGTAAACTGGAGGTTAAACGAGGAACGTTACAACGTCTTCCTGAACGCCTTGGAAGCTAAAATCCAGCACAAGGAGGCCACCGAGCGCGGACAGGCGCTCTTGAATCTGTCGAGAACCGATCCGCTTACCGGTCTGGAGAATCGGCGTGCGATCGACGAGAAGCTGCGCGACTACTGGAGCGACTGGCAAAGGCATGGCAGCGGTTTTGTGGCGATCCTCATCGACGTGGACTTCTTCAAAAGGTTCAACGACTACTACGGACATCAGGAAGGCGATCGCTGCCTGATACTTGTCGCCAATGCCCTTGCCGAAATGATCAAGCAGCACAATGGCTCAATCGGCCGCTACGGCGGGGAAGAATTCATTGTCCTGGCTCGCATGGAGAAAAGGGAACAGGTCGCAGGTCTTGCCGAAGCCATTCGAAGCACGGTGGAGAACCTCGCGCTTCCCCACCAGCAGCGCAGAGACGGCACCTCGGTGGTGACGGTGAGCGTCGGCGCTGCCTTCACCAGGGCGCAGACTGGCGCCAAGCTGGAGAAGATCGTCCACGAGGCCGATCGTGCGCTCTATCTGGCGAAAGCAGGCGGTCGCAATTGTACCTGGCTGTTCGATCCAAACGATCCCCAGAGCAGCGACGAGAGCGAGAACATTGCGGCTTTGCTGAAGATCGCGATCGGCCAGGATCTCGTTTCACTCGTCTACCAGCCGATCCAGAACGTGGCGTCTGGCCGGGTTGAAGCCGTCGAGGCTCTGATGCGCCTCAAAATGCTGGACGGTACATCGGTTCCGCCGAGCCTGTTCATTCCTGTTGCGGAACGAACCGGCGCGGTCCTGGAGCTCGGGCGCTGGGCCATAAGGACAGTGTGCACCGAGCTCTTGGCGGACGATCACGTCCGTGTCGTCAGCGTCAACGTCTCTCCAATTCAGCTCAAGACGCCCGGCTTCGCAGCTTCGGTTGCGACGATTTTGAGCGAGACCGGCGTCGCCGGCAGCAGGCTGGCCCTCGAAATCACCGAAGGGCTGGAGATGGAGATGCACTCCGACGTTCTGCGCTGCATCAGCGACCTGAAGCTGCTGGGGGTCAGGGTATGGCTTGACGACTTCGGGACGGGCTTCGCGGGCCTCTCATGGCTTCGTCTCATCGATTTCGATATGGTGAAGATCGACCGCTCGTTCCTGCATGACTGCGGCACCCCAAGGGGCAAGGCGATGCTGCAAGACATCATTGCCCTGGTGCGAAATCGCGGCCATAAAATCCTGGTCGAGGGGGTGGAAACCGACGAGCAACTGGCCCTTATCCGCGAATTCGACATCGATAAGATCCAGGGCTTTCACGTCGGCCGACCTGCTCCCGCCGCGAATTTCCGCACGAAACCGGCCACCTACAAACGCACATTGTCGATCGTCAAGTCGGCATGAATGGCGGCGGCGCGATCTGAGCCTCTCAGGCCAACCGTCGCCGCCCGTCGATCGCACCCGAACAGGTCTGGCTCATTGCTTCGTGCTCGCCTCCCGGAACGCCGCCTCTCCGGCCTCCGACACCTCGGCCCACTTCTTGTCGGCTGCCGGATCCGCGGCGTAGCTGTCGTGCCAGTTCCACCATTTGTAGGCCGGGGTCTGGGGATAGCCCTCGGGCGAGTCCTCCGAGGAGGCGATGGAGCCTGGCTTTCAGGCGGTCGTCGACTGCATGCTCGGGGCCGGCTTGACGCGGGGAGATCTGCTGTTCGCCCGCTGCGCCGCCGCCGCGAACTGGCCGAACAACTGGCGATCATCGCCATCGGTTCGCGCGGCGATACCAAGGAAATCAGAAAACAGATCAAGCAGCTGTCGAGGGACTAGGGTCAAAACTCAATCAGCCGGTGATCGACAATGACCGGGATGGAAGGCGGCCCGTCGTTGGACGTTCCCCACCACGACAGATACGCGCTCCGGCATCTCTTTAGGGCAGCCATAGCCGCACTTCCACCCATCGCTTACCTCATGCGGGCATCAAATCGATGACCCGCATGATCGCGACCGCAGTGCTCGTGTTCTGGGTGCCTTCTGTAGTAGCGTCGCGGCTACTGTAAGACCGAGTGCAAATGTGGATCTACGATTGACGGATTCCATTGCTTCCTCCCTATCAAAAGTTGGTCGGAAAGGTAGGCCAACAAGTCAAGGATGAGCCGTTGCGGCCCAAAGTCAACTGATCTTCCGTTGGGTTTTGAGCCTAGGGCCGGATGGATAACTGCCTGACGACACGAGGAACTCGGAGTGCGAATTGCTCTTGCCGTGACAGCGGTGCGTGACGCTAGTGAACCCGGCTTAACCCACTGCATCGTCGGCCGCTTCTTCATCTCCTTGGGCGCCTCGCCGGCATGCTGGAGGCCCTTCCACAGCCGCTTCCAACTCAGTGAAGGCGGCGCGGCTCCCGCAAAAGGAAACGCCGAGGTCGAGGCGCAGCTCGCAATTGCACGCTCCATGATCCGCGCCGGCCCCACTCTAGAATCATAACTAGCGGACTTCGCGTCTTAGGCTACTCGGACCGCTTAATGCCGCCGCGGTCCAGAAGCCAGCGCAATGGCACCAAAGGCGGTTATAATCTCACGCCAGACCATTTCCGGAACCTAGTCAGACATTCCAAGGCAGCCTGCAACAAATCGCCTCCCGTCGGCATCCGTTTGCTGCGGTCATGGTTCACCTGCGACCGAATCTGGACAGGGCGCAGAGCCAGGACTACTGTCTACCCAATGAGCAGGTTCGTCCGCATCCTCGCAGTCGTCTTCCTCGCGGCCTTCGCCCTCGGCACGGCGGCGCATGCCGCGGCTTTGACGGACATGTCCCTGAAGATGTCGATGGCTGAGATGGACGGCGACATGCCCGACTGCCAGGACTGTCCCGGCGACGACGGCCAGACGTCGGCATGCGACCAGTTCTGCGTTACCTCGCTTGTCGCGATCTGCACGCCTGCCGCGGCCGAGCTGCCGCATTTCGCCGGTATCGTATCCTTGCCTCCCGGAGAACCGTCCGACGGCCGCACCGGTCCGCCTGAGCCCTATCCTCCCCGAACCACCTTCCTGAGCTGACACGGCCGCGGCATCCGCTCGCGACCGACCCGTCGACGCGCCCGGCTACGTCCGCGCGTCAAAAAAGCCTATTCCGGAATGGTTGATCCAATGCCCTATCCACGTGTGCCGGCGCTGACGCGTCGAATCTTCCTCGCATCGGCCGCCGCCGTTTCGGCGGGCGTGGTGCTTCCACCGCGATCCGACGCCGCAGGCCTTCGCGAGTTCCGGATCCGCGCCGGACCGGGACGCGCCCAGATCGCGCCAGAGCCGCATGGCGATACCCCCATCTGGTGCTATGACGGCAGCCTGCCCGGTCCGGAAATTCGCATCCGCCAGGGAGAACGCCTGCGGGTGGCGGTCGAGAACAAACTCAACGAAGAGACGACGGTGCACTGGCACGGTTTGCGAGTCCCGAACGCGATGGACGGCGTGCCGCACCTCACGCAGGCGCCGATCTGGCCCGGCGAGACCTTTGCCTACGAGTTCGATGCCGTCGACGCAGGCACCTTCTGGTACCATCCGCACCATCGCAGTTTCGAGCAGGTCGGCAGAGGCCTCTACGGCTCGCTGATCGTGGAGGAAGCCGATCCCATCCGGGTCGACCGCGAAGTCACATGGGTGCTGTCCGACTGGCGGCTGACCAAAACCGCCGAGATGCGGGAAGACTTCGGCAACCGCCATGACATGATGCACAACGGCCGGGTCGGAAACACGGTCACGATCAATGGCCGCGTGCCGGATGTCTTTCAGGTGCGAAAGGGAGAACGCATCCGGCTGCGGCTGATCAACGCCGCCAACGCCCGCATTTTCGGCCTCGACTTCGGGAACCATCAGCCTGCCATCATTGCGCTGGACGGGCAGCCAGTGGAACCGCATGCGCCGGAAGGCGGGCTGGTCGTGCTGGGGCCCGCGATGCGCGCCGACCTCATCCTCGACATGACGGCTGACGCCGGAAGCCGGGTTTCCGTGATCGACCGCTTCTACGAGGGCCTGGAATACCGCCTGGTCGACCTAGCCTATGCCGATAATCCGCTCAGGCAGGCGGCTCCCGACTGGCCTGTCGCCGGGACAGTC
>NZ_JBVVQE010000124.1:0-9400 GCF_055811435.1 Mesorhizobium sp. WSM4837 | reverse complement strand
CCGGCCATGCCCCAGTTTCCTCTCTTGCAGGGAAACTGTCCGCGATTTGCCTTGTCTCAGTCTGGGGGTGCACTCCACTGTGGTGGATTTAGCGAAAAGGGTGTCCGGGAATTACTGAAACACGCACCTATTGACCTGCGACCCGGAACTTCCTCTCGATTTGGATAGAGTTGGACCGTTGACCTGTTGGGATGGACGGCTCTCCCTCATGTGACTTGCGACGGCCACACTATGGGCACCGATCTTCCCGTCTCGCGTCTGCACGAACTACTGCCCCGTGGGAATGGAAGCGCCTGCGCGAAGCCCCCAAGCCCGTCGATCAGCAGACCGCCTGACCTTCACGCAACGCCATCAGAGAGCCGGCCGCGCGCACGCGCGTGTGTCAATCATGCGGCCTTCGTCGATGCGAGCCGGAAATGGCCTAGATCGCATTGAAGCGATCCTGGCTGTCTGGATCGCAGCACATGGCTGGGACGGCGCGATCACACTCTGCTGTTGCTGGCTGTGCAAACGGGGTTGCGAGTCTCGGAGATCGTCGATCTCGATCGGGACTCGGTGATACTCGACCGCGGTGCCCATGTGCGATGCGTTGGCAAGGGCCGGAAGGAGCGAAGTACACCGCTCACCAAGCACAGCAGGCCCTTCAGTGCTGGCTCACGGAGCCCAAGAAGCGCGGCGCAACGGCTCTCTTCCGAACATCCACAGCAGTAGGCTCAGCGCCGACAGCGTGCAGGCGCGTCAGAATACCTTGAAGCGGGTTCTGTGTAGGTCTTCAAGGTGCCGAGTTCTGTTTTCCTGACCAGTCCAGGTCCTCAGCGGCAGGCGAGCCTTCTTGTGCCAGGTGTCGTTGATGCTGCCGTCCTCAATGCTCCCACCCGTCGACTAATCCACTTACCCAGGCAGTCCACCGCTCAATGACGCTCTGCCGGTTCTCCGCCACCCAAACCACATCCGGCTTCGTTACATTGGACCAGTTCTGCGGTGCGGTTAGCAGTCTTAACCTGTGGGTGCGCGCGCGGCATCGAAGGGCGTAGCGATAATGTCCCATTCCATCGCGTTTGCTTCGCTCATGGCGCGCAGACGTGCTGTGCGCGAGTCGTAGCTGCCGCCGACATCAAAGATTGTCTCGATCCCTGTCTCGGATCGAAGAATAGCTCTTTCACCACGTCAAGAAAGGCGCCCCCTCCGATAGCAAGAATCACCTTAGTCTGCCCCGCCGCTTTGGCTGCTGCCACCAACTCGTCGATGGAGGCGGCCATTACCCGCGATGACCAGAGACCAGGAATCGAGGAAATGAGAACAAACCCTGCGGCACCTTTGATGAAATGACGTCTATTTGGCATGAAAAGGACTCCATTCTCGATGGCATTCGTTCGGGGTCGAGCCGCGGCCAAACGAAATCTGGTTACCACGATCGACTTGTTATGCCCCAGAGCGCCAGACGAATTCCTGGCGCTTCAAGCACCAATCTGAGAGCTATAGCCTAGATGCCCGATCGACGCGACTGACCGCGCTGCGCAATCTGCCTCAGGAGCACATTCAAAAGTGCGGTCAGTTTTGCGCGACGATTGACGGGCAAGCCGGAGTAACCTCGAACTGGCCACATAGGGGACCATCCGACGCCGATAGTTCGGAAGGCTGCTGTGTCAGCGGGAAACCATTCCCACCCCGGAATGGTCTCACCCACTTATCCAAGCGTTCCAACGTTCAAACATTACAGAGCGATTGGCACCAATCCAGTCGCCGTCCATTCTCGCTACGTTTGATCGATTGTCTGGCGCGGTGACCAGTTGCGATGCGACTTTAGGGTCAAGCAACGCCGCTGCATTCTTATTTGGCAAAGCAGCGAACATCTTTTCCATAAATGCGGCATGTGCCTCTGGGCGAGTATACATGAAGTCAAGGAGCGCTTTGGCTGCCAGGGGATGTGGCGCCCCTTTTAACAAACCCAAGAGTGTCGCTTCGAATATCGCTCCGTTCCAACTGAAACGAACCGGGACGCCTTCCTTTTGCAATCCGGAAGCGCGAGTGCTCCAGAGCATTGAGGCCACCACCTCTCTAGAGCGGAACAATTGCTGGCTTTGATTTCCGCTCGTCCACCAGACGGAAATGTGGGGGCGCAATTGATCAAGCTTTGCAAAAGCGCGATTTAGGTCGAGCGGATAGAGCTGGTCAGGTGCAACACCGTCAGCCATCAGCGCCGCCATGAGCACTGTTTGAGGACTAAAGTTCGGCAGCGACCGAGGTCCTGGAAATCTGTCCGCATCCCAGAACTCCGCCCAGGTGGACGGCCCGCCGTCGGGGAATGCTCTTTCATCGTAGGTCAGAAGCGAACCGCCAGGATCCCAAAGGACCGCGCTTTCGAAGCAGGATCCTTCCACACCATTGGTGCTAACGTTTGGCAAATCTTCACAGGTCTTCCCGAAATCGTCGAAGTACGGTTTCATCTCTGACGACAACGCAAGATCATAACTCAGCCCCACAACGTCCCATTCAACAGTGTGCGTCTGGCTCATTGCCTTGATGCGTGCGATATTGTCGGCTTCGGTGCTATCGATCGCAGCAACTGCGATTCCAGTCTCTTTTGTGAACGGCTGATAAAAGAGCTCTTCCATGATTTCTCGGTAGGTGCCGCTCCCCATCTGGATTATCACCCGGTCTTGGCCTGCGGCTTTCGCGCTCTGGACTAGTGACGATGTAGCCTGGGCGAAGGCCAGGCACGGTACAAGTGAACTCGTGGCTGCTGCAGCACTCAACCGGAGTATGTCGCGTCTGCTGATCATTCCAATTTCTCCCTTGTGGTAGGCGACTTCCAGAGCTTTAGCTTCCGCCAAATGACGGCCCCCGTCAGACAGGCTTTGTTATGTTTGGCTATCGATTGTTATGATAGCGAGGCTATAGAAGGCTGTGGCGGCGGTAACCCTAGATCGCATGCTCCTTGCAACTGACGGAATCGCTCGCTGGACTTCCCGCCTTGCACGGTCGTCCAACACGTCAGGTGACCTGCTGACCTGCCACTGAGAATTTCCTCCGTCTGAGATTAGAGTCCGGGCCTTGATTGAAGGACGGACTGACGAAGAGAAAGCGGTTTACGGAAAAGCAGATCATCGCGGTTTGTGCGAGCATGAAGTGGGCGCGAAGGTGGGCGATCTTGCCCGCAAGCACGGGGTCCGGAGGCGACGCTGTATAACTGGAAGGTCAAGTATGGCGGGATGGACGTCTCTGACGCCAAGCGGCTGAAAGCTCTGGAAGACGAGAACGCCAAGCTGAAGAAGAAGCTGCTCGCCGACCAGATGCTCGAGCCTCGGCATTGTGCGAGCTTCTGTCAAAAAATGGTAGGGCCCGCGGCCAAGCGCGAAGCCGTAGCGCATCTGCGGGCCGTCATGGGCCTATCGGAGCGTCGGGCCTGTTCCTTCGTCGGCGCCGATCGCAAGATGATCCGCTACCAGTCTCGACGAGCGCCAGAGACGGAGCTGCGTGGTGGTCGGCTGCGTGACCTCGCGGACAAGCGCCGGCGCTTCGGCTATCGACGGCTGTTCCCTCAATATCGTCGATGACGTGACGCGCGAATGCCTGGCCGCGAGCAGGGATGCGGTGATGTCCGCCAGGCATACGTCAGCAAGTTCCCGTACCCGGACCTCAAACCCCACCTTACCGGTGATGCCCACCTTGAGGCCGAAGTTACGCAGCAAGCCGCGGATGTCATTCTCGATCGCGATGGCCTTCTTCTGCAGCAGCTTTCGAGCGGTGAGCAGGGCTCGGCGCTGCTGGCTCATTACTGTCTTGACGTGCACTGGCGGGAAGAGGTTGACCCGCATCATCTGGGCGATGCCGCGAGCATCGGTCGGTCTTGTTCACCTGCGCCTTGAGGAACCCGTTCATGTGGCGGGTCTCGATGTAGACTAGGGCAAGCCTGCTTCGGCCATCCGGCTGAACAGCCAGTGTGACAACGGTTCAGCTTCCAGCCCGATTCGGACTAGTAGCAATGCGGAGGCCGGGAGTGCCAAGCAAGGTCTTCCGGGTGGCTGAGCACCTTCAGCTCCCGGCAGATCGAACCCGTTTCGTCCACGATGCAGATCGAAGTCTCTTTGGGAGAGACGCCCCAGTCCAGCGTAATGCTTCATGCAGCCTTGCTTTCCTGATGCTTGTCAGGCGACACCCTCACGCTAAATCAGCTCGAAACGCTGCATCCCTAACCATTGCTGTCGCAGACAGGGCTCAAGCCGAATACATGGGGTAATCGCGGGAGCGAGTCGCCCTGAAACCAAGAGTTATGGAAGCGGTGCGTGTTTCGGTAAGTCCCGGACGCCGATTTCACTAAGTCCCGGACAGCTGTCCGCGACTTAGCGGAATCACTGTCCGGCTTTTGCGAAATGCGCAAGCGGTGGCTGTTCCCCGACAGGATTGCAATACGGCTCACGATTCGCACCGGGCCCAAGCATCGAATGGAGAACAGCCATGGAAGAATATATCGGTCTCGACGTGTCGATGAAAGGGACGGGCGGTGTCGATCCGACGTGAAGGCAAGCGGATCTGGCGCGGCAAGTATGCCTCTGATCCAAAGGTCATTGCCGAGCTTGTCCGCAAGCGAGCGCCGGCCGCAAAGCCCGTCGTGTCCGGACCCTTATCCGTATTGTTCTATCATGCGGTCCGCGCAGAGGGATTGCCTTCGATCTGCATCGATGCGCGCCATGCCAAAGCAGCGCTCGATATGGCCGCGAACAAAGCCGACGCTAATGATGCGGACGGTTTAGCGTATCTTGGGAGGTGGGGTTCTTTCGTGAAGTGCAGGTGAAAGGCTTCGACAGCATGCTGACGCGCACGCTCGTGGCGGCACGCACCAGGCTGGTCAGGATCACGACCGAACTCTCAAACCAGATCCGAGGGCTCATGAAGACATTCGGACTGCTTGTTCCCGCCGGCAAAGGAAGCACGTTCGAGAGGAATGTCCGCAATCTCCTTGTCGACCAAGACGGGCTCACTCCAATCGTGCTGCCGATGCTGGAAGCCTGGCGCAGCATGCGCGTTCGGGCCGCTGAACTCGGGCGTCAGCTTGTCGCTGGTGCGCGTCAAAGCCGAGCGTGTCAGATACTCATGTCGATCCCCGGTGTCGGCGCGATCACCGCGACTTCGTTCGTGACGCCATTGAGGAGCCGGATAACTTCAAGAAATCCCGCTCCGTCGCGCCCTGCTTGGCCTGACGACCCGACGGTATCAATCGGGAGAGGTCGACTATGATGGCCACAGATCCCGACGGGGCGATCGTCATTTGCGAGGGCTTCTCTACGAAGCTGCGACGGTCATTCTAACCCGCAGTTCGGCTGATAGCGGCCTGCGAATATGGGGTCTAAAACTCGGGGAGACGATCGGCTTCAAACGAGCCGCCGTTGCCGTACCCCGCAAACTGGCCGTGACAATGCATGCGATGCTCAAGACCGGCGAGCTCTTCGACCGGACCGCTGGAGCAGCGTTCAGTCTTTGGGCGCGCCGAGACGTCCTGCCGGGACGTGGGCAGAGCCATTCCGCTAGATGGGATCGCACCGCTGGCTCAGCTGAGTGCGTCGAATACATTGAAAGCTCCCCCGCGAAATCCATTATGCGGCAACCGATGTTGACCGCGAAGATAACCTTGCCACCCGGCACACGCGTCTCAGAAGTGCAAGATACTTGACGTCCCCCCGCGATTAGACAACCGATCTAAACACCTAGGCACCGTCCGTTGACCCCGTTTGTGCTGGGAACTCTTACCCAGGTACCGCCGGAAAAGGGCGAATCCGGCGGAGCCGGTCAGGTATTCGGCCTGTTCTGGGCGAGACGTATCGCGCCCATCATTAGGAACGAGACGGCGACGATGATCGTGGAGACAACGGCGATAACTGGCGTAAGATTGAAGTCGATATCCTCGAACAGCTTTCTGGTTATTGTCTTGCCTTCAATGCCCGATATGAAGAAGGCCACAGTCGCCTCATCGAACGAGGAGACGAAAGCGAAAACCGCGCCTGCGATAACACCGGGGGTGATTTGTGGCAGGATAATCTCGAAAAAGGCGCGGCCGCGTCCGGCCCCGCAATTAAGGGCAGCCATTTCGAGTATGGGGTCGAAGCGCTGAAGCGATGCGGAGACGGACAGGACCACATAGGGAACGGTCAGCATTGTGTGCGCCATCAGAAAGCCGAAGAAGCTCCCCGTCAGGCGAAGCGGCGCGAAGAACAGATAGAGCGCGATCGCGATAATGATATGGGGGACAATCAGGGGGCCGAGGGCCAAACCGAGAACAAGCGATTTCCCCGGCAGATCGCCTCGAACCAGGGCGACAGCAGCGAGAGTTCCGATGATGGTCGCCGATATCGTGGTAAAGAAAGCGATGCGCAGGCTGAAAAGCGTCGCAGCGATCCAGTCAGGGTCACTGAAATACTCCACGTACCAGTGCAGAGTCAGCCCCGAGGGCGGGAATTCGATATAGGGAGCACTGCCCAACGAGATCGGTATGACGATCAGGGTGGGCAGAATCAGGAAGAGTAGTATGAGAGCAACAAGGAGACCGGCGGCGATCTTGCCGAGCGCAAGAGGACGAAACGGGCGCTCCTGGCTGAGGGCGATGATCTCAGACATTGCCGAATCCTCCAAAGGTGGCCAGGACCCTGCGGAACATGAAAGTGAGGACTAAGGTAACCACGAGAAGAACCGTCGCCAGCGCGCCTGCGAACGGCCAGTCGAGCAGAACCGTCGTCTGCTGTCCAATCAACGTCGCCATCATTAGTGTCTGGGGCCCGCCCACGAGGGCTGGCGTGACGTAGAAACCGAGCGCCAGGATGAAGGTCATCAGCGTGCCCGCGAACACGCCGGGCAGGCTCAGCGGCAAGGTGATTTGGAAAAACGTGGTGAATACCCCGGCGCCCAAGTTTGCGGCGGCCTGAGGCAGTTCCTTTGGAATTGTCCTTAGCGCACCGTAGATGGGTAGGATCATAAAAGGAATCAGCACATGTGTCATGGCGACGATGACAGCGCCTTCTGTATAGATCAGCTTGAGCGGCTGTTCGATGATGCCGGTGCCAATGAGAATGTCGTTGATGACGCCCCTGCGCTGCAGCAGAATGTTCCAAGCATAGGACCGCACAAGGACAGAGGTCCATAACGGGATCAGGACGCAGGCTGCAATCCAGAGGGTGAGCGTGCCGCGTGTGCGTGCCATGGAATAGGCAACCGGATATCCAAGTACGAAAGCACCGAGCGTTGTGGCGAATGCGATCCAGAGCGTGCGCAGCAGAACCTTCAGATAAAGCGGCTCAGTGAACATGCGAACATAATTGTCGAGGGTGAAACTGGGGTCGAAGAGGCTACCGACCAGCATGCGACCAACTGGGTAAAGGAAGCTGAAGATGAGGAGCAGAACCAGGGGCAGCAGCAGCAATGCCGTCAGGAGCGGGGGGTACCTGCCACTGGTTCCGGTGACCAGAAAGAGGCGCGAACGCGTCGCCAAGGTCGAAGTTGCAGGTCCTGCCTTGAGGCTACGCATTGGCAGTCGCCCTGCCTGAAAAAAGGTGAATGGCATTGGTTTGGAACACGATGTCGACCGCATCGCCGCGCTCGAATGCCGACAGATCACGGCTTGCCGGCGCGTGAATATGCAGCGGCGGATCGCTTCGTCCGTCAATGTTGACCAGAAGAATCTGGTGTGTGCCGAGATAAATTGAGGTGTCCACCGTACCGGCAATGGCGTCCTGGCCGCCGAAGCCGCGTGCGGCAAGGGAAATGTTCTCCGGCCGGATCGCGGCCTGCAGCGATAGTCCGGGAGAAAGCTCAAAGGCGTGTCCGTTAAGCGAGCGCGTTACACTGAGCGTCGAGGCGTCGGTGACCCTGATCTGGTGGCCGGCCTTCTCGGATCCCAGATATTCGACCGGCAGGAAGTTCATCTTGCCGATGAATTCCGCGACGAACGGAGAGGCGGGCTCGCTGTACAGACTGGTGGGGCTGCCGATCTGGGCGATCTGGCCATTCTGCATGACCGCGATGCGATCCGACATGGTCAACGCTTCCTCCTGATCGTGGGTCACATAGATCACCGTGACACTAAGACGCTGCTGAAGCATCTTGATCTCGATCTGTAACTGTTCGCGTAGTTTCTTGTCGAGTGCGCCGAGGGGCTCGTCCATCAGGAGCACGGGGGGCTCGAAGACTAGCGCCCGCGCGAGGGCAACACGCTGCTGCTGGCCGCCGGACAATTGGGTCGGCATCCGGCTGCCGTAGGCGTCGAGCTGGACCATGGCGAGCGCTTCGCCGACCCGCCGCTCGATCTGAGCGCGATCGATTTTGCGCATACGCAAGGGGAAGGCGACGTTGTCTTTCACTGACATGTGCGGGAAAAGGGCATATTTCTGGAACACCATCCCGACATTGCGCTTGTTGGGAGCAACATGCGTGACATCGGTTGCGCCGATCTCGATGAGACCCGCAGATGGAAGCTCAAAACCCGCGATCATCATCAACAGGGTCGTCTTGCCGGAACCCGAGGGCCCGAGGAGCGACAGGAACTCTCCCGGCTTCACATCGACAGACACATCCTCTACTGCCGTGACCGATCCGTAGCGCTTCGCGATTTTGCGGACGGTGACTCTTTCACCTTTCATTGTGTTCCCACTCTGGTTGTCGCTTGAACTCACATCGGGCTGACATCCACCGTTCACGCCGACCCGATCCGAACGGTCTCTGCCGTTTTACGCGGTTATGCTAGACACAGGGAGGTCGAGCACCAAGTCCGCGCAGATTATGATCTGGCCCTATTGGTTATGCCGGAAAGGTCTTCGATTTCTGCCACAGGAGGTCATCCCGCAATCCAGGCATTCCAGCAAGATCTTGACCTCGTTTCGCCCAGCCATTCTTCGGTAGTCGCCGTCACATTGGCAAGCTCGCTTCGCGCGTCGGGACCTGCGAGGCCACGATCGAAATCAATCCATCCACAGAATGCCGCACATTTTTTTGGCTCCTTCTTTATGTCAATTCCTCGTGTAGCTTGACACCCTAGCAACTTCGGACCCCGGGGCACCGCACCCCGCGAAAAAGCGAGAATCTTCACGCCGCCTCATCGACTCAACGCGAGTAAGCTCGATCGATCGCGACGGTTCATTCCCGCATGCTGGCCCGCTAGCACACCACTACGCAGCGCGCACCGACTAGGAAAGAGGACAGGTCGATCGAATGGATGAACACAGTCCGCGTGTGCGGGGCTTCCGAAACAGGCGTGACATTGTGGTCTATAGAGATGGCGAATGGGGCGAGCGCGGCGAAGTCACGTTGGCTGAAGCCTGCAAGATGCTCAATGTCGCCCCCGGATCACCGCCACGACCCCGCTTCGTCCGATGCCGGTCGTGACTTTGTCGCACCCGAAGCTGCGAAGGAGGTC
>NZ_JBVVQE010000123.1:0-9647 GCF_055811435.1 Mesorhizobium sp. WSM4837 | reverse complement strand
CCGCCTTCGCGCCGCCTGATGTTCATGCTCCGTTCTGGCTTAGCGTGTCTGGGAAAGCAGATCTTGTTCCGACCCCACAATGTCGCCTTGCGCCAGTGTCGCACAGTTTGTGGAAGCCTACGCCTGCACCTTTCCGCTGCCCGCCTTGCATGCAGCGATCCACTGCATGGCGGAGGTTGGGTCCTCCAATATCGCAACTCGCTTTGCAAAGCCGACAAAGGCATTGCTGGCAGCGTCTAGCGGTATGTGCCCAGCATATGCATCACAACATGCCCTCAGGGCGGTCTCGTAGGCCAGGTCTCTGCGATCCTCGGGCCACTCATTGAGAAAATCGATAGCGTCCGCAAGACTGGCAATCTCTTGCACGATATAGCTGGCTCGCTTCACGAAAATGGGGCTGCTAAAAGCCTCAGCGTTCATTCGTTCCCCTCCACCTGCTCCATAGCCAATTTGCACGACCCGGGCCGCATCGACGCCCGCCGACCATTGCAGAAATGTGCTGTCAGGGCGATGACGATTCAAGAGGAAGAAGATGCGCGATCTGCATCCTCGGTGAGCAGTTCGGCTGCGCATCACCGCGAAGTCCGGCGAAGCCTGCTCAGGCATCTATCTTCCTTCCTGGCCTGATCTGAGGAGAACATACCCCGGGTGCCGTCATCTCTAACGGGGGATGAACCAGACAAATTGAAAGGCCCCGTTTAACTGCCGAGCCACAATATAACCGCCTGCGACGCATGAACTGCCCGATGACCGCCGGCGCAACCTCGCGGCTTCGTGAGATCTGGCTGGCTGACACTATTTGCCAAGACATCCTGATGCGGTGGCTATGCACGGAACTGAGCATCTGTTCAGGGCCACGGGTGTGCTATACGGCTTTGATGGCTATTGGTTCGACGTTGCGCCGGCGCTGGCTGCCGAAAAGAGCTTTCCATCCTATGCTTATCTGCCGGGCAGGCAACCGCATCCCGTGCGCGATCCCGCGGGACATAGCTACAATAGCGAAGCCCTGCCGTTGGTAGCAGAGGCGTCGCTGGATTCAGACATATTCCTCTGGGGTCTCGACCTCTTCAACCACGGCTATTACTGGGAAGCCCATGAGGCGTGGGAAGCGCTGTGGCAAGTTGCAGACCGAGGCGCTCCGCTTCGGACGCTCTTCAAGGGATTGATCCTGTTATCAGCGGCCGGCGTGAAGATCCGCGAGGGCAAGCAGGCGCCGGCGATACGTCATGCCGGACGCGCCGCGGCGCTCCTTCGTCGGCTGAACACGGCGGATCATACCTTCGAGCGTGCGCTCGGCATGTCACCCGCAGCGCTCGCCGAATACGCAGAAGCCGCTGCACGGATCCCGGCAGCCTTGCAGGCGACAGCGCCCGGTCAGCCCCAACCCGTGTTTGACTTCATTCTCGGACCAAGCTCCGGCGAAGGGCCGATCAGCTGGCAAAAAACAAACAGTCATTCGTAGAAGTCGCCGGGAATAGACCGGACCCGTTGGGCCAACGTCACTGACGAACGACGAATGCCAGGTTCCACTCACCTGACCGTATTTTCGTGTAGCGCGGAATTTCGTCACGTTGTTTTCCGAATTACAAAAGCTCAAGATGGCATGGCTGCATATCGGTTCCGGCGCCTGGCAGCCGAAACGATTGCCGGGGGGAACGCCTATTAGCAAAGGCTTATGGCGATACTTATGCTGCCGAGACATTTATTGCCTTCAGCCACAACCATCACTATGTAGCAAGACTTCGCCTGCTGTCTTCAAGCCACCCGGAGAATTTCATGACGGAAGAAGCCGACCACAACCTCGACGCCCTCATCGCGCTTACCGCCGATGTCGTCTCAGCCTATGTCTCGAACAATCCGGTCCCGGTGGGCGATCTCCCCGCCCTGATCGGCCAAGTACATGCAGCACTGAAAGGAACGGCCGGCAGCGTTTCCGCAGAACAGCCGCAGGCTCTCAAGCCTGCTGTTCCGATCAAGAAGTCGGTGATGGCGGACTACATCATCTGCCTTGACGATGGAAAGAAGTTCAAATCGCTAAAGCGCCATCTGTCGACCCACTATGGCCTCACGCCGGACGAATATCGCGCCAAATGGGGCCTGCCGGCGGACTATCCCATGGTCGCGCCGAATTACGCCGCTGCGCGCTCGGCCTTGGCCAAGACCATAGGTCTCGGCCGCAAACCGAAAGAGTCGGAAACGCCGGCGCCGGCGAAGCGGACCGGCAAGAAGGTCGCAGCCTGACTTTATCTCTCGAGGGTCGCTGGAGCGCGCAGCTGCTATCGGCATGATCTGCGCAGCATAGGAAAAGACGGGGGACCAAACCACGCCTTACCTCGCGCTCATTCGCTCTTGCCGGGACGCCGGAGAAAATTTCAGCCAGTCTTCGCACAACCCACGCATCTACAAGGATCGCATCGTTGGCGACTACGCAGTCAATGGCACGCCACCACCATATCAGTGGCGGATCGGCCGCAGCCCGGCAAGCAAGGCTAATCGGTTCCGTCACCGCGTCCTCCAGCTGAACATCGACATCATGTGCGCCGTCTTGTGAAGAAGCTACGCCTGGCGACATCAGCACGATTGACGCGGCGAGCGCCTACGCGGCCGAGTTCGCTATCCCTTCGTCTCCCTCAATCCGCGCCATCGCGTCCGCTGCATCTCGACCGAAGCCGCAATCGTCAGCGGCCTCTCGCGCGAAAGGCCCGAGGAGCTTCTTGTTCGCGTCGGGCTTAGCTGCAGTGCGGCCGATCGATGCCCGCACGCTTTTTCGGGAGGCCAAAGGCAGCGCATCGGCCTGGCACGCGCGCGCGCTCATGCTGCAGCCGGATCTGCTTGTCGCCGACGCGCGCCGGCGCTCGACGTTTCGATCCAGGCGCAGATCTGCCCTCCTTGCGACAACGCAAAGGAGAGCAAAAATGACCAGCACCATTAACCTCTACAGCGGCCAGCTATGGCAACAAGTTGGTGGGTGGGTCTTTCGAGACAATGTCGATGCATACACCCAGGTAACGCTTTCGCACATGCGATATGCAATTTGTGCATTGCAATATTTGCGGCGATCGATATGGTCCTGTTGTCGGCCATCTACTCCTCCCAGATGCGATGCCCGGCGCTGAATGCGGTGCACCTCCTCCCGCGCTGCATTTCAAATCAAGCCCGCTGCCACCTCCTCCCGGCAGCGGGCTTTTTTTTGTATGAGCGGCAATTTTGGGCCATGGCCAGTGTATTGGCTTCTAGGCGAGGCGAACGCTCCAGACTTCCAGGCCTTTCTTGCCCTGCCCATATTCGACGGATGACATCGACAAGCGCGGCTCCTGTGCGTTTCTTTGTTCGGCTCAGGTGAGCGTGTTTCTTCGTCCCGGCCCACAGGATTTCCCGTGCGAGCGTGTCGAGACGCGGTCAAGGCTGGCCGCTGCGATGGCGGCACGGCCTACTGCGAGCCTCCAGGCCACCCTTGACGGCGTCGAGCACGGCGCCAGTCTGGGGCGGACCGGGGCGACGATTGTCGCACCGGGATATTTGCTTATGTTATGTTCGCCTGGCACGGACGACCACGCGGCAAAGAGCGGCGTGAGAGGATGAGAGCGCCGCCACGCAGCCGTTATAGTCGTTCCTCGTTTGTGGCGTCCGTGCGCCGCTTCGGCCCGCGTGGCCGGACAATGCCGAACCATCAGCTCGTAGGCACGTTCGGCGTTCTCGGCCGCGGCTTTCTCGCTGTTTCGCAGCTCCTTCACGTTGTAGGCGTAAGCCGAACCGCGGCGACCGACACCGCGCTCGCCCGGTGCGCCAGCCTTGAGAGCGAGCTGCCTCTGCTTTGCCGCCAACAGCGCCGGGCGAGCCCAGAAGTAGTCCTGCTCTTTTGTCAGCAGATGCCAGATCAACACGGCGAGCTTGCGGGCGACCGCACGGCGGCGACCTGATGGCCACGCTTGTTGCGGATGCGCAGGAAGAAGGCCCTGAGCGGTCCGGGCGCCTTCACCGCCGCCCAGGCGGCCTCGACCAGCATGGCGCGGGCATGGGAACGCCCATGTTTGCTGATCCGGCCATATTGCGCCATGCCAAGACCGGATTGGCGCACGCGCGGATTGAAGCCGAAGTAGCTCACCAGCCTCTGCAGCTCGTGGAACCGCCGGATGTCGCCGACGGCGGCGATGATACCGCTCGCGACGATGGTATTGACGCCGGTGATCGTCTGAAGCCGCCGGACTTGCACGTCATCAACCGCTTCCCGGGCGCTGGCGCGATCGAGGTCAGCCAGATCCTCGGCCAGGCGATCGATCTCGCGGATGTGGCGGGCGATCGCGGCTCTTTTCATCGTCGGGAAGCGCCTGCCGCTCGAGCCAGGCCCGGCCGCGATGGTTGAACAGGTCGGCATGCGGGCACTTCGGCACCAGGTGCGCCTGCAGGATGCCATGCACCTCGTTCTTCACGCGCATGCGATGCCGCACGACCCGGTTGCGCCGCGCGACGAGTCGGCGCAGCCGCTCAGTCCGCTCATCGGGAATCCAGACCTCAGGCAGAAAGCCGCTGGCATGCAGCTGCGCCAGAACGCCGGCATCGATGTTGTCGGTCTTGATCCTGGCATGGGCGATCGCCTTCACCTGCATCGGGTTGGCGACAATCACCCGGCCGACATACGGCGACAGAACCCGCACCACCGCCATGGCGTTGCCCGTAGCTTCGACGACAACCTCATCTTGGCCATCTTCCCAAACCACCACCTCCGCAAAGGTGCGGTGGATGTCCATTCCAATCACGCGTCTCATCGGCTCCTCCTCAAACAGTCGGGAGCCGGCGGGCGACGCGACACCTACGGATCCGCGCTCTCGGCGCAACCGGGCAGGTCGCAGGGGCGGCCAGCTACTAACGCGAGCTCGCAGCTCATCGAATACATCGGCCTGCCCGCACTTGGCATGCTCCCGGTGCCCCTGTCCCGGATGGTCGCACCATACGCCGAAAGCCTTTCATCTCCAGCGGGGATCAGGTGGCACCGTCATGATCACCAGCCGCAACGAAACGCTGGAATGCGTTCTCGTCAGGTCAGGCCAGGAACCGGTGGTCGTCAACCTCGACATCGAACCGGTGGAAGCACCCGAGGAGGTGCTTTGGATAGATCCTATTCACAGGTGACAGATAGCTAGGATGGACCGAATACGGGTATTCGGGCCATGGTTTTTGAACCATCGGGTGTGGAGTTCCGACGTCTGGTGACCCGTTTTGCCGTTCCGACTTTTTCGCTCAAGCTGGCCGTCGCCGGTAGAGGTTGCGTGATGCTGTTAGTTGGTTTCCAACCAGATAAGCCCGACGATGGTGAATATCTTGGGATGAAAGGAACTGGTCAGCGCTGATCTCCCGCGTATGGGGATCAGGCGAGATTCACCATTTAAAGTTGCTTAGTCTATAGGAATTGTCTCTGGAGTTTTCGACAGATTTCGAAGGCCGACAATAGATATCCAAGAATCCGAGGGTGCCCCGCAGAGGAACGCCTCCCGCAGGCAATCCGGTCCTAAAGCTAGCGGAGTGTCGAGCTTGAGACGATCCGACCGATTTGCCGGGAGGAATGCATGACGAAAACCACTTACTTCCGGCGCCGGAGTATTCTCGCGTTGACTGGCCTCATCGGCGCCTGCCTGACTGCGGCTGCAGGTCAGGCCCACTTTTTGACGCTGTCAGACGATGAGAGAGCACCGACTTAGAAGGCCGGAGGTCTGAAATCAATTTCACTAACAGGTTCATACGCTAAGCGACCTTCTTTTTCGCATTCCGGGACTTTTTCCGGGCTTTTGCGACTGCCTCCATCGCGTTCGCCACTTCGCTGTCCAGCACGTGAGCGTGTTTGTCGGTGACGGAAATCGAACTGTGATTGAGCAAGACCTTCGCGATTTTCAGGTTTCCGGTTGCGCGGACGATCTTGGTCGCGGCGTCATGCCTACCCCGTCGCGATGCAGCGGAGTTCCAAGCCGTCGCGCCTGCCGAGTTCCTTGACTTCCTTCAGATCGAAGTTGCGTGTCCCGTCGTTCACGCGATCAGCAAGGGTGATGCCGTCCAGATAGCGGATGCGGAAGATGACGGCGGCTTCAGACGACGTGCCGAAGGACCGCATGAACTTCTCCGCCGTCCCCTGAATGATTTGCGCCCGCACGGTGGCAAGAATCGTCCAGCCTTCAATTGGCGTGCCGTATTCGTCCACGGCGGTCGTGGCCCGCTCAATCGTGATGATCCGGTCCAGCTTGCCCGCCCGCATCACGCCAGCTCCACAAAGCGCGCTTCAAGCGCGATGACGGCGTGGGAATGAATGCCGTCTGGGGCGCGAAGGAAACGGGTGCTGGCGATGCGAAGGTCCGCGACGTGGAAATGGTCCAGCGTCAACGGTCCATCGTTCAGCGCGTCCCTGATCGCGCCCGCTATCTGCTTGCTCCCTGCAAGCCCGGCTTCCTTCCGCCAGATATGCAGGTCGGCGAACGCTTGATGCCGATGGCGGGCAAGTCCATCATCGGGAACGGTCATGCCCTCGCCAATGATGATGGCGTTGTCCAGTTCGGGGCGGGCGTTGCGGTCCAGTATCGACGTTGCCGGAACCAGCGCCGTCACGGCGGACGTAGCCACAAGCCGGTTGCGCAAAGCCTTCTGAAGATCAGGGGAAGGTTCCATCATCCCTCCCGCACGGCCTTCTTGATCGCCCGCTTGATGCGGTTGGCGATCTTCTTCCGGGACAGCCGGAAGGCGGGCCAGAAGAACGGTTGCGCCGGCGCGTGAGCGGTGCCGTATTCGACAAGATGCGGATAGCGGACAGTCGTGTTGCCCGCCGTCACAAGCACTTCGTTTTCCGCCGTGATGCGGGAACCGCCCGGTTGCGAATAGGGCGGCGTGGCCTGTCCGGGCGGCGTGGCGATGATGCTGGCCTTCAGCGCCCCGGTGTCTTCCGGTGCGAGCGCTCGCATACGCTGGACAAGCTCGTTGCCCGATTGCACCAAGGCCGGATGCACGGCCTTGCGCACAGCCTTCGGGATGGCATTCAGTCGGCGGCTTAGGCTTTGGGTTTGCGCGCTCATGTCAGAAGCACCATTCCCGGTAGGGAGCCATCAGGTCGAACAGGCCGGGCGACACGTCCGACATGGTGACGCCGACAAGCGTGGCTTCCCGGTTCTCATAGAGGTGCGCGACAAGCTGGCGGACAGCTTCCTTCAGCGGTTCGGGCGTTCCGTCCGGGAAGGCCGTGATGTCGTCCAGCGCATTGCCGATGAACTTGGAAATCCATGCTTCGGCGGCTGCGATCTTGTCGCCGATCAGCGCGTCATCATCGCTGATCGTGATGTTCGCATGGGCTTTGATGTCCGCGACGGTAAGGATGATCATGGCGCATCCGCCCCCTTGGAGTGCAAATCACGCAGAACGCTCCCCTCGCCGGTCCCTAGAAGATGGGGAAAGTTGTTAGACACCCCCGGCTTCGCTTGCTGACAGGCTTCGGGCGGCGATACTGTCTCGCTTCTGTGACCGTCTTCGGGGAGATCGAATGGACTTCAGTCTGATTGAGAACGCGCTTGGTCTTGCAAGCTCGGCCTTGGGCACTACCGGCAAAGCAGTCGCCACGTTTGAAGCAGTCAAGAAATTGCTCAAATCCGACAAGAAGCTTGACAGCGGCGAAGCGGATACTTTGCTCAATATGCTCGCGACCGAACTGACAGCCGCCAACATGATGAATGTGCAGCTTAGTGAAGCTCTCAAGACGCTCATCCGTGAATTGAGACAACAAGACGATTTTGAGCGGGAGAAGGCCAGATACGAACTTTTCCAAACCGGCGAACAGGATATGGTCTTCAGGCTCAAGGCGGACACGGCAAACGGGCAACCAATGCATTTCATCTGCCCGGTTTGCCTGAACAGCGACAAGCAGATCAGCTTCATATCGGGTGAAGGTGATTTCAAAGTCTGCCAGAAAAACAGCAACCACGTGTTTAGGTTCAAGAACACACCGATCAGGCAGCCGGGCCGCGCTCAAACGGACTGGAACCCGTACGATTACTGATGAACCCAGCATCATCGCCGCTCCTTGACGGTGGATGATCCCCGATAGGCAGCGATCAGTCGCCTGATGAGGCGGTGGTTTCTTTTCCGCGCGATCAGGACAGCGCCCTTGATCGGCGGTTCGGTAAGCGCCCGCTCAATCGACCATCCGACTTTGATGCGGTCCCGCAATGTGGCTTGGTTGATCCCGAGTTCCTTTGCCCATTGCGGCAGCGTTTGCGTCCTGCCGTTGAAGGTGTAGGTGGCGGGCATGGCCTTGCTTGCTGTAGGCTTCGTTGGCGGCTCCACGGATTCGCTGACTGCCCTTTCCGGGTCAATGGCCAGCGTGTGAACGCGATGCATGAGCGTTCCCGGCTTTATCCCGGTCAGTTCAGCGATCTGGCGCAAGGTCAGCCATTCGCCCCGAAACAGGTGGAAGCGCTGATGCGTCATGCCCGTTCCTCCCGTTGCTTGCGTCCCGAATGACAGGGCGTGCAGAGCGGTTGCCAATTGGACGGTGACCAGAACAGGCGCTTGTCGCCACGGTGCGGGGTCTTGTGATCCACGACGCGGGAAGGTGCGCCACAAAGGACGCAACGGGGATTGGCTTTCAGGTATTCTGCCCGCGCCCGATCCCACTTGCTGTCATAGCCGCGTTCCCGTGCCGATGGTCGCTGCTGATCGAAGCGCGCCTTGCGCTCACGGTCGGCGGCAACCATGTGCTGGCATCGTTGCCCGGTGGGACAGGACGCAACCGCAAGAGCGGATGGAAGGGGCGCGCATCGGCATGTCATGCAGCCTTCTTCCGGTGGACTTTGGTCGTCCCGAAGGAACCGAAAGCGCCCTTGAACTTGTCGTCCGGGCTGATCGGGGACAGCTTGTCTTCCGGTTCTTCCGAACTGCCGAAGATCGCCTTCAGCATGTCGAGACGGCCACGATAGGCTTCCATGATCTCGGCGGGCGTGGCTTCAAGCGTGGTGTCGGGTTCCCAGCCCAGCCATCCCGTGCCGATGCGGTAGAGGCTCGCCAGATATTCCTTGAAGGGAACCTCCCTAGGCTTCCTCCCCTGCCCCCGAGCGTCGGCACGTGGCCTGTCTTCGGGGTCTATCCCGGCAAGCGCCATCACATATTGCAGCAGCGGTTCCCGCAGATTGTCCAGTTCATCAAGGACGCGGGCTCACATACGCCGCCTCCAAGACGAAGTGAGCCGACTGGAATTCCCGGCGGTGAATGTCTTCGTAAACCAGGACGGCGTCATCATCATCACCGAACTGCCTGGGGTAAGATCAGAAGACTTGGACATCTTGATTCACAGAGATTCCTTTACGCTCAGCGGAGAGCGGCAAACCGAAACTGAGGAAGCCCGGCGGGGATACCACCGGCGTGAGCGTCGTCGAGGCCGGTTTGTGCGGACTGTGTCATTGCCGTTTGTGGTCGACCCGAACAAGGTTGAAGCGGATCTCGTCAATGGCGTACTGACTCTGGATCTTCCTCGGGCCGAAGAGGACAAGCCCAAGCGCATTCACGTTAAGGCGATCAAGGAGGCGGGTCATGGCTAAGCGAGAGGGTTCTGTTGCAAATTTTTGTTGAACTGAAGCAAGAAGAGATGGCGGGCGGTGCTTATGCGGCGGCGAGGATATCGA
>NZ_JBVVQE010000122.1:0-9682 GCF_055811435.1 Mesorhizobium sp. WSM4837 | reverse complement strand
AAATAATCGTGCGTTATCGCCGCTAAAACCAACAAAAAAAACCCCCCCCCAAACACCAAACACCTGGTGTTTTACACCACCCCCACCCCCCCCCCCCCCCCGGCCCCCGCCCGCCCCCCCCCCCGCGGGGGGCCCCGCCGCGACAGCGAACAGGCTGCCGGCCTGCTTTGGTGGTGTGTTCCCGAGCCTCTCTCCGCGCGAAGGATCGTCATCCGCATGGGCCGAGACGCACAGCGGCTCGGGGCGTCAGCCTAGAGCCTGGTCCCCATGGGACGCGCCCTACCTCTCCCTCTCGGATCACCACCGAGCCTTAACATGCACGCCGCGAATCCAATCATCGCTCGCCAGCAACCCCCCATGAGAGTGCGCGGAGAGCCCTATGGGCCCACATCGAAACTCCAGACTGCTGATTTCAGAGATTGTCGCCAGCCGGAAGCTGGCTTCTTATCCTTACCAAATCTTCACTGCGCTCTCCTGACCATAAGATTTGATGAAACGTCTTCAACATAACGTGCATTGATACTAGGCGACGACGGCGCCATTTGTCAGTACTAATTTTTTCTATTTAATTTAGTCAGCTACAAACGTATCCCTCAAATCTCCGTTGGAAATATGTCCCACGATCGTTCTTGCCCCTCCGCTTTTGTTTCTTGTAAAGAAATACTTGACAATTCGTGCTATATTGCATTTTGACTTTTATCGCATATTTTTACTCTTAACCGGATGAGCCGGCCCAATCTGGAGATTGAAAATCATGACTTTGTCAGCCGAAATTGCTCCCCACTTGCCGTCTCTTCGTCGCTACTCAACGGCTGTTGCCGGCTCGCAAATGGTCGGCGATGCGCTGGTGGTGGCCATGCTTGAGGAGCTTGTCGCCGATTTCAGCATCTTTCCTACCGCCTCGAGTCCACGCACAGGATTGTTTGTTTTCTTCTCCCGTTTCTGCGCCTCCGCTATAGACCGCGTGCCGACGTGGAACCTCGCAGGTGGCGGTCAGAGCGGCGACACCGACGTGATGTTTCTTTCGCCGGTACGGCGTCAAGCGTTTCTCCTCGTCGCGGCCGAGGGTTTCGACATGGTTGAAGCTGCCGAGACGCTAGCGATGTCTGAAGAGGAGTTCGAGGAGCTCTTGACCTCGGCCTATGCGGACATCGTGATCCAGATGACTCCCTACGAGAGCGAGATCTCGATGTGCACGCTCGCTAACGCGACCACTGTCGCGGCGAACGGAGTCCCGGACCAGCTTATGGTCCACAGCGAGCTTGCTATTCCTGCATTCGCATAGTGAGGGGTCCTGTCGTGCGTAAGCCCTCCTCTATCCACCCGTCGCATTTTGGCTTGGTCAAAGGTTTTGACGCGAAGGCATCGTTCTTTCGCTCCCTAGCTCAATGGCGGGGGAAGAAACCGGTCATATGGCAGGCATATGAACAGAACCACTGGTCAAGTTTCAGGTGCGGACCGAACGGGACATCCGCGCGCAGCGACGTCTCGGAAACTGCCCGATTATACTGATCCATGGCCGCGGACCAATGATGTGCGTCCTGGCGAACATGATCACGCCTTCGGCAATCACGCGCCACTTAAAATTCAATATCAAGATCAAGCAACTGATGCGAGAACTTGACGTAATAGTCCGGCCCAAAACTTATATGAGTTGATCCTATTGCACCCATGCACTGCAGGAAAAATGAGAAAGAGAACCCACCTCTGCTTATTTTATTCTTGATATTTGCTTCTGTTTCCGAAATTCCCATCTTCCCAAGCAAGTCGCATAGCTGTGAATACGTAACTCCACGTCTTTTCAGTTCCCCCTTTAGTATATTTTTTGCTTCCAGCGTCCAATCTTTTGCCCTGAGCCCATCCCAGATGCGCTCATCGGAGTTCAAATTAACCATAATGACTCATTGCTCCCGTTTGTCGCCATAATCGATACTTTTGTCATTGACACAGCGAGCACTGCTCCACTATGTATCGATTCTGGATACCAAGGTATCAAAACCGATCGGAATGGTCTAGCTTTTTGTTAGCTCGGTCCGATCCCATCTGGAGAACGCATCCGTGACTATATCATCCGAAATTGCACCTTTACTCCCCCTTCTTCGCCGCCACTCGATGGCACTGACCGGCTCCCAAGCAGTTGGCGATGCCGTCATTGTCACCATGCTTGAGGCGCTCGTCGCCGAGATCGGGATTTTCCCTTCGACCTCTAGCGCGCGCATCAGCTTGTATACACTGCACTGGAAATTCTACGCCTCGGCCTTGCTCCGCGTTCCTACTTGGTTCGCGCCGACCACTGTGAGCCGCAAGTTCAATCTCATGGCACTTGCGCCACGGCACCGGCAGGCGCTGCTCCTCGTCACGCTCGACAATTTCAGCAGGCTTGAAGCTGCCGAGACGCTGGAGGTATCTGAGGAAGAATTCGGGCATCTCCTGACCGCTAGCTATGCCGAACTTGCAAGTTGGGACGAAGATATTTCCGCCCTCGCTGCCGTCGCTTGATAGGAGCTCGTCATGCGGACCCGCTCCTCTATCCACCCGTCGCATTTTGGCTTGGTCAAAGGCGCAAAATCTGTCCGAAAAGTTCCCCGTTTCAGCAAGACACTGGCGTACCGAGGCTTCTCGGCTTCCAAGAAAGCACGGGGCGAGACACGCTTCAATTCTCTTCTGGAACGTGATCTTCATACGCTCCTTGAAGTCGACCCGAATGTCGCTTCCTTTGCCGTCGAGCCCCACAAGCTGACCTATTTCTTGCCCACGCCGAACGGTGGTGCGGAGAAACGAGAATACACGCCTGACGTCGTGGTGAGCGACCGGCGCGGAAATATTTCGGTTATTGACGCCAAGGCATCGTTCTTTCGCTCCCAACCCCAATGGCGGGAGAAGGAACCGGTCATACGGCAGGCATATGAACAGGACCACGGCGTCAAGTTTCAGGTGCTGACCGAACGGGAAGTCCGCGCGCAGCCACGTCTCGGAAACTGCCAGATTATCCTGATCCACAGCCGCGGACCAATTGATGTTTCGTTGGATTTGCAGCTGCGCGAAATTCTCGCGGCATCGGGGCCCGTTTCGATTTCCGAACTGCAAAATCTTGTTAGCAGAGGTGAAAATGGCGATCTGCGCGAACGGGCCTTCTCAACGGTGATGGCATTGGTGGCACGCGGCGTCGCTCACATCGACCTTGGCATTCCGCTCTCGATGGCTTCCGTTATTTCGGAGATTCTGAGGCCATGATCGCAGCCCCGTCACAGGCGCCGGAGGCGACCTCCCAACATATCGTCGTCGAACACCCAAAGTTTGCCCTGCAGCTCTATTCGCGCGTTTCCATCGACGGGCGCGAATATCGGACCAGGCAAAAACTGGGGCGGGAGTGGCTGTTTATCGACATTCAGACAGAGGATTCCAAACTTCTCACCGACGCCGACATCGCAGGCCTTCAGGCGTGTGGCGAGTTCCTCGTGCTTGAGAGCGGTCTCGTGTCCGAAGAAACGGCTAGGCCACTTTCGCCCTTGGTCTGCAGCGAGAAGATTCACCAATCCAACCTGCGGAAGAGCGACTATGTCTCGGCGTGTCTCGCGCTGGGAGACAGCCTTCGGCGTTCAAGATCAGTCCTGAACCCGATTCTGAGAGAGGTCGCCGAGAGGCGTGGGGAGAAACCCCCAGGGTTCACCTCCGTGCTCAATTGGCTTCAGGAGCACAAACAGTACGGATCATCTTACGGCACTGCGGCCTATTCGGACCGACATGATTTGAAGGGGAGCCGCCGTACCAAGCTTGCCTCTTGGCAGGAAACTGCGATTGAGCCTGGGATCAACGTGTATCTCGCCGGCGCCAGCATGGATTTGGCGTATGCCACTGTGTGTGAACGCGTGAGGGAATACGACAACGAATTTGGATCCGCGCTGGACAAGGACAGCCTTGGGCCCCGTTTCGTGCAACTCAACGGAAATCTGAGGCCGCCGTCACCGCGGACTTTCGAAAGGCGTTGTGCGGCGGTCGATCGATTCACACGCGACGTCGCTAGGCGCGGAGAGCGTTACGCTCGTAATCGCAACCGCACCTACGCAACTGTTGCGCTGCCAGAGCGCCCCTATGAACAAGTAGAAGTCGATCATGGTCGGCTCGACATCCTGATCGCCGATGAAAGTGGGATCGTCTTTGGTCGTCCCGACATCATCGTTTTTCGTGATCGTGCGACGAGCATGATTCTAGGGTTCTCCATCGGCTTCGAGGAGCCCAGTTATGCGGCTTTCATCCAAGGCTTGAAGCATACGATCTACCCAAAAGACCTCGGCCACCTTACCGGAATCGAAAATAAGTGGCCTTGCTTCGGTCGGATAGAGAACCTGTTCGTCGACAATGCGCTGCATTTCATCGGGCACAATATCGAAGAGGCGGGTAGAGAACTTGGCTTCAACGTGGTTCGACTGGCCCCACGGTCGCCTTGGCTGAAGGGCGCACTCGAACGGTTCTTTGGAACCCTCAACGTCGGGCTTCTCCATTCCCTGCCGGGAACCGTACTTTCAAACGTTCTGGCACGCCGCGACCATGAAAACCTGGGCGCTGCGACCCTTACGCTGATTGAACTGGAAGCGCTAATCACCAAATGGATCTGCGACATATACCACGTGCAGATCACCAAGGGGTTGGGGATCATTCGCGGCGTTGGCGATGTGCCGCTCAATGTATGGAACAGGAAGGCAAAGACCTACCAAACGGCGCCACTGCCGAGCAGGGACACCTTCATTGCACTGGCGGGCGACACCATCGAACGAACCATCCAGCGCGATGGCGTCGTATGGGACTACATCAAATATGAGGGTGCCTCGCTAATTTCGATTCTCACGGACACCCGCCATCGCGCACGTCAGGCTGGCAAACCGACAACGAAGTACAAATTGGTTCGTGACCCTCAAGACCTTGGCACCATCAACCTCATCAACCATCACACTGGTGAGGTGCTTGCTCTGCACGCAACAGATGCGCACCGGAAGTATGCAGACGGACTGACCCTTCATCAGCACCGCGTAATCATCGCCCGGGCCAAGGAGCAGGTTCGAGGCGAGTGCGACGTGGACCAGTTGATGAGGACCAAGGCTCAGCTGGCCGAGCTCATTTGCCAGCTTAGGAACAAGCCAAGCCAAAAGAAAGTGCAACGTAAGCTTGCCAGATATCTGCAACTTGAAACCGCCAAGAAGCTTTCGAGCACCATTTCCGCCCAAGATTTTGGCGACTGTTCTGCAACCGGGTTTCTCGATCTCGGAGCGCATTTACCCGAGATTCTAACGGATATCCCGTCGGCGGACGCCGTACCGGCCCAGACGAGGCGGGATTGGAAAGGTTCGCCTACCTCGACAGCAGACTCAGGCGCGCCGAGCGACGACCTCTCGGATCTGGATCAGTTCAGGAAGAGTAAGAATTGGAGTGTGAGTGATGGACGTACTTCCTGACCGCGCAGCGCGCGCCGAACTCCCTGTGGGTGAACGGCAGCTGATCATGAAAAAGCTGATCATCAACCACGATCGCCTAAAGGAGGCCCGCGACGCCTTCGCCCGGTTCCATTTCCCAGTCGTCGGCGGAGTGGCCGATAGCGGATCGATTTCGTTGGTCATGGGAGACAGTCGGACGGGGAAAACGTTTGGTGCAAAGTCTTATCTCGGCGGGTTTCCTCAGCGCCTAGGCGAGCGAGGCATGATCTATCCAGCGCTTCTCGTTGAGATGCCAGCTTCAGGTGGCTACCGAGCAATATTGGAAAATCTCGCGGACGCCATGAGTATCGCGCATACGCTCCGCATGAACAATTCGGTGCTTACGAACAACATCCTGCGCGGACTTGAGTTACACGAAGTCGAGCTTCTGATTTTCGATGAAGTTCAGGACGTCTGTGACATCAAGAACCCTCGTCTCGCATCCGACTTCAAGCGCCTCATGCGGAAGATCCTGAACCTGGAGAAGGCAAGCATCGTTTGCATCGGATTACCCGAGACCTACGGCCTGCTGTCGAGCGATAAGCAGCTGGTCGGGCGCGGCGGACTCCAATATGCTTTCCTGCACCCATATTCTTGGGACAGTGACGAGGAACGCAAGTCGTTTCGGCTGCTGTGCGATCAGTTCGATGAGGGCATGCCGTTCTTGGACAAGTCACGCCTCGGCACTGCGGCCACAGCCGAGCGGCTGCACTGGGTGAGCCAAGGAATCATCGGCCTGCTGAAAAATTTCCTGTTCATTGCCGGAAGCTTGGCAATCAACGACGGGTCTAACCAACTGGATGCGACGCATCTGGCACAGGCCTACGACTGGATCAAACCGCCCCAGACGGGCTTTAATCCGTTCCGAGACGATTGGTCCAAAAAACCAGATCCTGTGGTTACTACGGCACCACTGACAACACATGACCCCTTTGCCAAGCGGAGGCGCAGCGCTCATGCTCAATAAGCCGTCATGGTCTTCATCAGCAAATCCTCCTCCTATCCCGCGGTGGCTTGAACCGTACGAGCATGAACCTGCTCACGGCTTTTTCCTGCGCCTGGCAGCGCACAATGGGCAACAATCGATCCCTCCCTATGCCATGTCACTGGGGCTTAACGGTCGCAATATTGACCCCCAGCAAATGCTGCAGTTCTGCGAGCAACTTCCAATAGCTGGCATTGAACGGCTACGCAGCGTTACACCAAGGATCGTGAGACAATCAGTGTATCTTCGGGGACAGCACCTTAGACTGGGCCGCGACTGGTCCATTAGCCGGCGCCGATATTGTCCAGAATGCGTGCGAGAAGAGTCCTACCACCGTTTCTGGTTCGATCTGGCAGTCGTGCGAGTGTGCCCAACTCACGGGCTTGCTTTAGCCAGCAGTCCAGGAGGCATGAAATTGGCGTGGGAGAATGCTTCGCCGTTAAACCTACTTCAACGCCTGGGGGAAAACTCGCCCGACATAAATGGCATCGGCGCGAAGTGGTCCGAATATGTCATGGGTCGCCTCGGTGCATGGCCGGTTTCGCCCCAACCGCTCCTGGACATAATGCCTCTTCTGGACGTCGTGTACCTCTGCAGCGCAATTGGTAGGATGTCAAAGTATGGATGGAAGCACGTGCATGGACACGGTCGAAGCGCATTTACCGATGCGATTGCAGAGGGATTTCACTACATAGCAAATGGTGGTTCGTTGGACGCTCTATGCGACGACTATCTGCGACAGGCGCCCTCATACGAAAAAGGTGATTCTAGCTGCAAAGACATGAAGCTAAATCTCGGTTGGCTCTATAGTGCCATAAAGTCGAAACAATACAGCTCGTCCACAATGATATTGCGACAAGCGATGGACGATTCAATGATGAGAAGTCGTTCTTGTCGGCCCTTGAGGAAAAAAACGGTCAACAATGCGGAACTTCAACTTAATAGCTTATCGGACCAGATGGGCTTGTACCCCAGTGAAGTCAGGCAGCTAACGGGCTGGTTGGCTATTAAAACTGACACCGGCAGCCGGTTCTGTGCTCAGGTGGATATTCCTAAGATTAGTCTGCTCGTTGACAACCTCGTGCCCTCTGAAGCCGCCGCGCAAGCACTGGGCGTATCATTAGAGCGTTTTCCAGGAGTGCAAAGACACTTAGGGATCAAGCCGGCTTTGAAGGCGCAAGCGGGGCGCGCAGCGCGCTACGACATCCGACAAATCGAACGGCTTGTTAATGATCTTCGCAGCAGCATTACCAGGGCCGATGAAGATGTCACATTAGGCAACCTCGACCAGTACAGGGTGAAGGCCAGGTGTTCTTTGGGAACCGCAGCATCTCGAGCCGTCGGTGGCAATCTTCCTATCCTTGGTTGGCTCAAGTCGGAAGCCGGTATCATGGGTGCACTTGTTCCCATGCCCGTCTCAAAGTCGAGGCCCTACCAAACCCGTCAACGGACAGCGGATGAATGGGTAATCACCTCCGGTCGAGCGGCATGCCAATTGCAGGTGGAGTATCGAGTAATTGCGAAGCTCGTCCTGGCCAGAGCGCTTACGGTCGTTCCAGGAAAGAGGACTCTCGACCGACGAGCTTTTGAGCGTTTTCGGTCCGAATTCGCACCGGCCCATATGTTCGCTTCTTTGCTGGGAGGTAGGCGCAATTTAGCGGGACTTCGTCTTCAAAGGCTCGGCGTAGATCTTGCTTATTCGTCGAAGAAAGTCGGGGCCGACTTCGTTCGCAGAAGAGATGCCGAGAGAGCCTTGAGCCTTGAGTTTGGAGAGTTCCCGTCGCTTTGCAGGGAGGCAACGTTCTGGGAGGCACTTGAGGGACATCTCCAGAAATCAAGGTGCTCCCACCTTCTCTATTGGCGACCAGATTCAGCCACGGCCACGGTCAGAGACGCAACGGGCCGTGCGCGCGTACTGATTAGCCTGTCAGTCGCAAAAGGCAGCATTGCTCTGGGGTTCCCCATCAATGGACGCCGCCAGGCTAAGATATTCCACTCTCGATTGCCTGCAATTCGTGCCACGTGGCCTAACGCCGCAAGAAATTTCGATGAGGCGGGAGCTTACTACGGGGAGACAATTTCGCACGATTTTGAATGTGACCCTTTGCCAGCTTTCTTGTGGATTGAAGAATGTTTGCAGAAAGTTCGCGCTATCTTTGTTCCATCGTAGATTTTCGTTCGTCTTTGCGAGTACGCCAGGGCAACGGTACGGCAGGATCACCAATTGAAGAAGTTTCCAAGAAAGTCGAGATCTAGCCGACTGTCTCGTGAGCCACAAACAGAAAAAAATTGACAGATCGCTCTTCTTAAGAGATCATTTCTCTATCGTCGGCGGGGTCGACGAAACCCCCGCATCTCACATATGAGGAATGTCATGATCAACTATCATGGTTCGACGACTACCTATTCAGAAGACAAGCTTGCGAAATTTCGCTGTTCCCTTGATCCAGAGAAACTCAGACTCGCTTCCCCGGAAGCGAGAGAGGCCATTATTGCTTATGCTGGGATGATTGCCGAGTACCGCGCCAGGCTCAGCGATATCGATGCGGCAATCGCAATTAGTCCGGATGGTCCTGGCAAAAGGCGGCTGATGGCTGAGTCGGACTCGATTCGTGAAGCTGCCCGACTCTTGTTTTTTTCGGTTCAACCGTACCAGACGTACTAATTCAGTCGGCCCGTTCGAAGGTCCCATCCAGGCGGATGTGAGGTTCGATCCCGCGCTCATGCACCAGCCAGGCGAGCATCTCGGCCGATGCGTAGGCGCTGTCGGCGGCCAGCCGCCCCGGATAGGGGCCGAAGCGATCTTGATCATGGTGCGCGCCGCACCGACTTCCGCCTGACAGATGGCGCGGCTCGCCTCAACGTCGACGATGACGGCATGATCGAGATCGATCAGATGGTTGGCGGCGTAGGCGAAGAAGGCATGGCCCTTCAGCGCTCCCGTCCACTGTGCGGCAGGGTCCTACTTCGAGACGAATTTAGGCTTCACCTCGCTTTCTGCACCCCAGGCAGCGTCATCCAGCGCGTCGAGATACACTTTGACCGAGCGGCGGGTCGCCGCCATCGTCCCCCAGTCGACCTCTTTTGATCCCTCCGCCGAGCGCTGCTTGTTCGCATCCGCCTTGCTCAGACTGGCGGGGGGGGGGGGGGGGGGGGGGGGCCCCCCGCCCCCCCCCCCCCCCCCCCCCCCCCCGCGGCGGGGGGGGGGGGGCGCGCCCCCCCCCCGCCA
>NZ_JBVVQE010000121.1:0-10651 GCF_055811435.1 Mesorhizobium sp. WSM4837 | reverse complement strand
ACCGCGCCCAACAGACGTCGGCAGTGACGCCGCGGGGGTGGTGTAACTCCGTTCGGGCTACGCCCTCACTGCGTCACACCACCCCCGCCGAGTCTCATCTTGATTGACGCCGAATCTCATCCTGATCGCCGCGCCGCAGGGTGGGGGGCTTGGGGTTAGTCCCCGCTGCTTTGAGCTGCCTTCGCGGGGTGCAGTGGCAGCACAACTAAATAGTGACTGAGCGATGACATGACCCAGACAGTGGAGCCTTGGGCACCCTGTCAGTCTTACACCGGCTAGTGCCGCCCCCAAGGCCACCCGGGCGGGTGTCTCAAGCGTGCGGCCGGGGACGGACCCTCAAAGATTGCGACTTCCGTAACCCCAGCCTACACACCCGGCCTGACGCGCGTGCCCACCCAACCCAGCGTCAAGCGACAGGTCATTAGTAGCCGATAAAGATCGCCCCCAAATCGGCCGCTTGAGCTAGCTCGGATAGACAATTCGGGTGAGCGGGTTCAACGGGTCAAAAGGAGGGTCGGAATATCCCGGGCCAAATTTTCTTACGACCCATCGGATAACAGGCTCATGCGAGCTAAAGTGAGAGCTTCATGGGCCATAGTACCCCCTCCTCCTCGGCAGCAGCCTCCAAGTCCTTGCGTACTTCCTTAGGGTCAACCTCCTCACCCCCCAGGGCTTGAAGGCAGAGGGCCGACGCACGTTCCCACTTGGGCCCTCTTGGACCACTTCAGGAGCTGCTCGGATGCACCTCGGACATTGTTACAGGCATAGCTGACACCGACCATTTCGGTCTTCACGAACACCGGAGGGGAGAACCAGTAGGTTGCCATGGAGGGTAATTTAGAGCGGGAAGAGGAACGATGTAGGCCCGCGCGGGTTTAGAATTGCGGCGGCCAGTTCTCCGTGGAAGCACAGCCGTTGTGGGCCCGTCGCTTGTTCCTCAACGGCGGCGGGCTTCCCTTAGCAGGACCCGTCAGGGCAGCTATGGAGTTTCGTCCCGACCGGCCTTGCCGATCGCCTCAAGCAATGATGCCAGCGTTGGCGTCAATTCCTGTTCGACCTCCAGCCCAAGCAGCTTGTGTACGTGGTGGCGATTGTCTTCAGCGCTGATGAACTGCCGAATGGCCTCGGCAAGTGGGGGGTAGCCCAGCCTTTCACGCTTTGCCATGTCTGCATGTCCCTACCCCGCCCTGCCGCAACTCGCAGGTCACGGAATGGTTGCATTAGGGGTTAGGAATGATTGGTAGAAATTTCTGAGCGCGAAGGACTGGCTGATCCGTATTCGGCTAGTCTGAGACTGAAAACCCCGGCAACCACCGGGGTTTTCAGCACACTAACTGCTAATAATACCAGCCCCAGACCCAAACACGCCTGCGAAAACACCGTCTGCGCAGACGGCCATATCGCCAGGCACGACGACAGGCCCTTCTCCAAGCCCGCCGCCGGCGCCGCCGCCTGCGGTGCCAGCTCCGATGTCGGACCGGCTCCGCCTGAGTATCCTCATCTTCGAACGGCTCTGTCTCCAGCGCGTCGAGTTCATCGAGGATGCCACTTCTGGCGCTCGGTACGCCGGCCACCGCGTTGATTGGCCGAACTGCGCTCGCAAGGGCTGCTGCCCCAGCAACGCCCAACACTCCTGTCAAAAATAATCGCCGATCCATGGAACCTCCAATTTCAAAGCCAGCGAGACAAGGTCGCAATTGGGAAATAGCGCGGTGGATACAAAAGCAAAGTCAGATGCGTTTAGAGAGGCTTAACGGTCGGTTCCGCGAACATGTTACGGTCCCCGAAGCGATGACTTCGTCAATTCTCGCCATGCCGCATTGCACAATCACGCTGCGTGCGCAAAATGCGGCATGATCCGGAAATCCCTCACCGTCCTGGTGATCGACGAAAACCACATCCGCGCCTCCATCATCGAGGCGGGATTGCGGGAGGCCGGGCATGAGCAGGTCACGGTCGTTCACGATGTTGCGGGAATAGCGCGGCGCATCGCCGAGATCGAACCGGACGTAATCGTCATCGATCTCGAAAATCCCAACCGCGATATGCTTGAAAACATGTTCCAGCTTTCGCGCGTGGTGAAGCGGCCGATCGCCATGTTCGTGGACCGGTCGGATCAGGCTTCAATCGAAGCTGCGGTGGAAGCGGGGGTCTCCGCCTATGTCGTCGACGGGCTGCGACAGGAGCGCGTCAAGCCGATCCTCGACATGGCGATCAGCCGCTTCAACGCGTTCTCGCGGATGGCGCGCGAACTTGAGGAAGCCCGCAGTGAATTGGAGGACCGCAAGGTCATCGACCGCGCCAAGGGCATCCTGATGCGATCCCGCGGCCTGTCGGAGGACGCGGCCTATACGCTTCTGCGCAAGACAGCCATGAACCAGAACCGCAAGATCAGCGAAATCGCGCAGAGCCTGGTGACGGCGGCAGGCCTTCTGGATCCCGGAGAGAGTTGAGCATGGCGGCCGAACACCAGATCAATGCCGGTTTCATGCCGCTCTTCGACAGCGCCGTTCTTGTCGCAGCGAAGGAGATCGGCTTTGCCGCGCGCGAAGGCGTCGACCTGACGCTTAGTCGCGAAACGTCCTGGGCCAACATCCGCGACCGCATCGCGATCGGACATTTCGACCTGGCGCATATGCTGGGGCCGATGCCGATCGCATGCAATCTGGGGCTCACCCCACTCGCCTCCGACACGATCGTGCCGTTCTCGCTGGGGCTGGGCGGCAACTGCGTAACGGTTTCGAACACGCTCTGGGCAGGCATGGCCGCGCACGGCGCCTTGCCCGATCTCAATCCGGCGCGGGCCGGCAAGGCCTTGGGAGCGCTGATCCGTGAACGGGCAAATGCCGGTCGCGACCCACTGCGCTTTGCGGTCGTGCATCCGCACTCCGGACACAATTACGAACTGCGCTACTGGCTCGCCGCCTGCGGCATCGATCCGTCGCGCGAAATAGAAATCGTCATCGTGCCGCCGCCGTTCATGGCCGACGCACTCGCCACCGGCAGGATCGACGGCTACTGCGCCGGCGAACCCTGGAACAGCGCCTCGGTCGTCGCCGGCACCGGCCATATCGCCACAGTCAAGGCCACCATCTGGAAGACCAGCCCCGAGAAAGTCGTCGGCGTGCGCAAGGCCTGGGCCGAAAAACACCCGGAAGCGCTTTCGGCGCTGCTGCGCGCGCTCCATCACGCCGCGCGCTGGTGCCAGGATCCGGCAAACCGCGGCGAACTGGCCGCCCTGATTGCGCAGCCTTCCTTCCTCGGCCTTTCGCCGGCGCTGCAGATGCCGATTCTGACCGGACATCTTGCGCTGGGCGGCGGCGCGGAACTGACCGTCGAGGACTTCTTTCTGCCTTTCGGCAAGGCGGCAAATTTCCCGTGGAAAAGCCACGCGCTGTGGTTCTACACGCAGATGGTTCGTTGGGGGCAGGTCAAGCACAGCGCTGCCCACATGGCGCTCGCGCGGGACAGCTACCGGCCCGACCTCTATCGCGCAGCGCTGAAGCCGCTCGGCGTCGCACTTCCCGGCGCCAATTCTAAGGTGGAGGGCGCGCTGGCGTCTGCCACACCTGTCGGCTCCGCCGGCGCCAGTCTGGTGCTCGGCCCCGATGGTTTCTTCGATGGCCAGATATTCGATCCCGACGAGGTCGACGCCTACATTGCCGGGCAGAAATTGGCGCGCGCCGAAGCCTGATCATTTTCGCGCCATTCTTGTGCATTGCACAAAAATTATGCGTGCAACCGCGCTAATGAACAATCTTTGGCTTGCTCGCCCAGCGGGCCAGCGCGCCGATGATTGTGGCATGCCGTTGATCTCATTGGTGTTTTTCATCCATTCCGAAACTGGCACGGTTCCTGCTTTGCAATAAGCAGACTCTTCTCGGGGTCACGGAACAGGCGTCCAATGGCGGGCGCTACAGGCAAAGCTGCCGCTCAGGTCAACACGCGATCCCGGATGGACGGACGCGCGCGGCCTGGCCGGCGGCTTTTTTGTTTTGACCGAGCACGGCAATCGACGGCGCTGATCCCAAGCAGTGCCCAACGGGAGACGACGATGACGAAACGCATCAAGACTGAAGCCCCTCTCGAGGGCATGACCCGCCGCAATTTTCTGATGGCAAGTGCTGCCACCGCGGCAACCCTGGCAGCGGCGCGCGCGCTGCTGCCGTCCGGCGCCTATGCGGCGACGGCAGCTCCGGAAGTCACCGGCGCCAAGCTCGGCTTCATCGCGCTGACCGACGCGGCGCCGCTGATGATCGCCAAGGAGAAGGGCCTGTTCGAGAAATTCGGCATGCCCGATGTCGAGGTGCTCAAGCAGGCCTCCTGGGGCGCGACGCGCGACAATCTGATGCTCGGCGGCGAAGCCAACGGCATCGACGGCGCCCATATCCTGACGCCGATGCCTTACCTGATGCACACCGGCAAGGTGACGCAGAACAATCAGCCGATGCCGATGGCGATCGTCGCGCGGCTTAACTACGACTGCCAGGCGATTTCCGTCGCGCAGGAATATGCCGGCACCGGCGTCGGCCTCGATGCCTCCAAGCTGAAGGACGCCTTCGCGGCCAAGAAGGCCGAAGGCAAGGAGGTGAAGGCCGCCATGACCTTCCCGGGCGGCACCCATGATCTCTGGTTGCGCTATTGGCTGGCCGCCGGCGGCATCGATCCCGACAAGGATGTCTCGACCATCGTCGTGCCGCCACCGCAGATGGTCGCCAACATGAAGGTCGGCAACATGGACGTGTTCTGCGTCGGCGAGCCATGGAACGAGCAGCTCGTCCACCAGGGCGTCGGCTTCACCGCCGCCACGACAGGCGAACTCTGGAAAGGCCATCCGGAAAAGGCGCTCGGCCTGCGCGCCGCCTTCATCGACAAGAACCCGAACGCCACCAAGGCGATCCTGATGGCCGTCATGGAAGCCCAGCAATGGTGCGAAGCCATGGAAAACAAGGACGAGATGGCGGCCATCATCGGCAAGCGGCAATGGATGAACGTGCCGACAGCCGACATCATCGGCCGCCTCAAGGGCGACATCAATTACGGCAATGACCGCGTCGCCACCGGCACCGACCTCTACATGAAGTTCTGGAAGGGCGGTGTGTCCTATCCGTTCAAGAGCCACGACAGCTGGTTCCTCGCCGAAAACATCCGCTGGGGCAAATTCGCGGCGACCACCGACATCAAGGCGCTGGTCGATCAAGTCAACCGCGAAGATCTGTGGCGCGAGGCGGCCAAGGATCTTGGCGTTGCTGCGGCCGATATCCCGGCGTCTCCATCGCGCGGCGTCGAGACCTTCTTTGACGGCAAGATTTTCGATCCGGCCAACCCGTCCGCCTATCTCGACAGCCTCAAGATCAAGGCATCGGCCTGACGTCGACGGCAAGCGCCGCCCGCTGCGCCGCTTGCCAGTGTTCAAGGAGCTTTTTGCGAAAATGTCTATTCAAGCCATCGAGGACACCAAGGTGAAGGCGTTCCCCGCGCCTGCCAAGCCTGCAGAGGTCATAGCTTTCACCGCCAAGGTGAGGCGCCGCTTCGATCCCGCCGCGATCGCCGGCAAGCTGGCGAGCACGCTGGTGCCGCCGGCCGTAGTCATCATCGTCATGCTCGTCGTCTGGCAGGTCGCCTGCTCGTCGCCCAATGCCAGCTTGCCGCCACCTAGCCAAGTATGGAACGAGGCCTACGATCTGATCGCCCATCCGTTCTTCGACTATGGTCCGCAGGATATCGGACTGGCCTGGCGGGTGCTGATCTCGCTGCAGCGGGTCGCCATCGGCTTCGGCCTGGCTGCCATCGTCGGCGTCGCGCTCGGTGCGCTGGTCGGCCAGTCGATCTGGGCCATGCGCGGCCTCGATCCGGTGTTCCAGATTCTGCGCACCGTGCCGCCGCTCGCCTGGCTGCCGCTGTCGCTGGCTGCCTTCCGCGATTCCAGCCCGTCGGCGATCTTCGTCATCTTCATCACCTCGATCTGGCCGGTGATCATCAACACTGCCGTCGGCGTCCGCAACATTCCAGAGGATTATCGAAACGTCTCCCGCATCCTCAGGCTCAACCAGCTCGAATTCTTCGTAAAGATCATGGTGCCGGCCGCGGCACCTTACATCTTCACCGGCCTGCGCATCGGCATCGGCCTGTCCTGGCTCGCCATCGTCGCCGCCGAAATGCTGACAGGCGGCGTCGGCATCGGCTTCTTCATCTGGGACGCCTGGAACTCGTCGCGGCTGCCCGACATCATCGTCGCGCTCGCCTATATCGGCGTCACCGGCTTCTGCCTCGACCGCTTGGTCGCGGCGGTCGGCGCCTTCGTCACCCGCGGCACAACGGCAAAGTGAGGAAAGGGGCGATGACGGCCTACCTGAAACTCGACCATATCGACAAATCCTTTGCCCGCGGCGGCCAGGTCAGCGAGGTGCTGAAAGACATCCGGCTGACCATCGACAAAGGCGAATTCGTCTCCATCATCGGCCATTCCGGCTGCGGCAAGTCGACCTTGCTCAACCTGATCGCCGGGCTGACCAGAGTCTCCGCCGGCGCGGTCCTGCTCGAGGACAAGGAGGTCGACAGCCCCGGACCCGAGCGCGCCGTGGTATTCCAGAACCACAGCCTTTTGCCGTGGCTCACCGTCTACGAGAACATCAATCTGGCGGTGTCGAAAGTTTTCGGTTCGACCAGGACCAAGGCCGAGCGGCATGACTGGATCATGCGCAATCTCGACCTCGTGCAGATGGCGCATGCCAGGGACAAGCGGCCCGCCGAGATATCGGGCGGCATGAAGCAGCGCGTCGGCATCGCCCGCGCGCTGGCCATGGAGCCGAAGATCCTGCTGCTCGACGAGCCCTTCGGTGCGCTGGACGCTCTGACGCGCGCCCATCTGCAGGATGCGGTGATGGATATCCATTCGAGGCTTGGCTCGACGACGATCATGATCACGCACGATGTCGACGAGGCGGTGCTATTGTCCGATCGCATCGTCATGATGACCAACGGTCCAGCGGCGACCATCGGCGAGGTGCTTGCGGTGCCGCTGGCCCGGCCGCGCCGGCGCATCGAGCTTTCCTCCGACCGGACCTTCCTGCGCTGCCGCGAGGCGGTGCTGAAGTTCCTCTACGAACGCCACCGCTTCGTGGAAGCCGCGGAGTAAGGCCATGGCCGGAAATCGCGTCATCATCCACAATTGGCAATCTGCATCGGCAATGGGCAATCTACCGCATTGCACAAATATTATGCTGCTGTGCAAGGCATTCTGACTAATCTTTGATCCGCTGCCGGGCTTTGTCAAAAATCGCGCGGCTGCGGTTCACATTGATTTCATTTGATAATCTGGAGCGCTGTCGAATTGGCACGCTTCCTGCTTTTCAGATTGTGGGTCCGAAAGGGCCAAGTGACACCGGCGTCCAATGGCGGGCGCCACAGGCAAAGCTGCCGCTCAGGTCAATACGCGATCCCGGATGGACGGACGCGCAAAGACCTGACCGGCGGCTTTTTTGTTTTTACGCGATCGACGGCGCTGGTCCCAAGCGGCGCCCAACCGGAGACGACGATGACGAAACGGATCGGAACTGGCGCGTCCCTCGCGGACTTCACGCGCCGCGATTTTCTGGCCAGCAGCGCGCTGACGGCGGCACTGTTCACCGCCGCGCTCCTGCTGTTTCCCGTCGGCGCCAAGACGGAAAGCAAGGACCTGACCGTGGCGAGCCCGGTCTCGTTGCACGCACCGATGCCGCGCCGCTGATCATTCACCCACAAACATCCGCGGTGCCTCCCACGCCGCAAACCGGAGCCAGACGTTGACCGCAAATCTCCCAGCCGCGCCCAGCCAGGACAATGCTCCCCGCCAGGCGCTTGTGATGTCCACCATCGCCTTCACCGTCTGCTTCGCGGTGTGGACGATATTTTCAATCATCGGCGTGCGCATAAAGCAGGACCTTGGGCTGAACGAGACGGAGTTCGGCCTGCTGGTCGGCACGCCGATCCTCACCGGTTCGCTCGTGCGCATGGTGCTCGGTGTCTGGACCGACCGTTTTGGCGGACGGCTGGTATACACCGCGACCATGCTTGCGGCGGCGGTCGCGACCTTCCTGCTCGCTTTTGCGCAAACCTACGGACAGATGCTGGTCGCCGCGTTAGGCGTTGGGCTCGCCGGTGGTTCCTTCGCCGTCGGTGTCGCCTATGTCTCGCGCTTCTTCCCGGCCGGCAAGCAGGGCACGGCGCTTGGCATTTTCGGTGTCGGCAATGTCGGCGCCGCGGTCACCAAGTTCATGGCACCATTCGTGCTTCTCTCCTGGGGCTGGCAGTCGGTCGCGCTGATCTGGGCGGCAGCACTCGTGGTCATGGCCGCCGTCTTCTGGTTCACCACCGACGACGATCCGGTCATCCGCGAGCGCCGCGCCGGCAAGGCAGCGCCCGCGAGAAGCTTCTTGCAGGAATTCGCGCCGCTCAAGAACCTGCAGGTCTGGCGCTTCGCCTTTTATTATTTCTTCGCCTTCGGTGCATTCGTGGCGCTGTCGCTGTGGTTGCCGCGCTACCTGATCGGCGTCTACGGATTCGGCATCGCGACCGCCGGCATGATCGGCGCGGCCTATTCGATCCCGGCGAGTATCTTTCGCGCCTATGGCGGCGTGCTATCCGACCGGATCGGCGCCCGCACCGTGCTCTACTGGACCTTCGCGGTCAGTGCCGTCGTGACTCTCGTTCTGTCTCTCCCCTCGGCAGACTACGTCGTGCACGGCATCAGCGGGCCGATCGCCTTCCATTTCGAGATCGGCCCGTTCGCCTTCATAGCCGTTGCCTGCGTGCTCGGCTTCTTCATGAGCCTTGGCAAGGCCGCCGTCTACAAGCACATCCCGGTTTACTACCCGCAGAGTGTCGGCGCGGTCGGCGGCGTTGTCGGCATGATTGGCGGGCTCGGCGGCTTTATCCTGCCAATCGCCTTCGGCGCACTCAACGACCTCACCGGCGTCTGGTCGAGTTGCTTCATGCTGCTCTTCGTCATCGTCGCCACCTGCTTTGCCTGGATGCACTTCAGCATCCGGCGGATGGAGCGCGCGGCCGCCGCCGAAGCTTCAGGCCTTTCCTACGCGGCTGAATGAGACAGGAGTGGATCAGGACATGACCGAAAAACTCGTCATCATCGGCAACGGCATGGCCCCAGGGCGCATGCTGGAGCACCTGCTGGAAAAGGCGCCGGACCTCTACCAGGTCACCATCTTCAATGCCGAGCCGCGCGTGAACTACGACCGCATCATGCTGTCGCCGGTTCTGTCAGGCGAAAAGGACTATGAGGAGATCATCATCCATGGCGATGGCTGGTACATCAAGCACGGGATCACCCTCTACAAGGGCCACAAGATCGTCGCCATCGACAGGCAGGCAAAGACCGTCACCTCCGATCATGGCGTGACCGAGCCCTACGACAAGCTCGTCATCGCCACCGGCTCGGTGCCGTTTATCATCCCGGTGCCCGGCCATGATCTGCCGGGCGTCCTGACCTATCGCGATCTCGACGATGTTCGGGCGATGATGCTGGCCGCGCAGTCACGGGCCAAGGCCGTGGTCATCGGCGGCGGCTTGCTCGGGCTGGAGGCGGCAGCGGGCTTGAACGCGCAGGGCATGGACGTCACCGTGCTGCATGTCATGCCGACGCTGATGGAGCGTCAGCTCGATCCGGCCGCCGGCTATCTGCTGCAGCGCGCTGTCGAGCAACGCGGCATCAAGGTCATCACCAAGGCCAACACCCAGGCGATCACAGGCAAGGGTAAGGTCGAGCAGGTGGAACTCGCCGACGGCACCGTCATCCCGGCGACGCTGGTCGTCATGGCGGTCGGCATCAGGCCGAATGCGACGCTGGCGAAAGACGCCGGCATTGCCGTCAATCGCGGCATCGTCGTCGACGCCGGCATGCGCAGCAACGATCCCGACATCTTCGCGCTCGGCGAATGCGCCGAGGTCAACGGCATGGTCTACGGCCTGGTCGCACCGCTCTATGAGATGGCGCGTGTCGCCGCCAGCCAGTTGGCCGGCGACGAGGCCGCCGCCTTCGTCCATTCGGACACGCCGACCAAGCTCAAGGTCACCGGCATCGAGCTGTTCTCGCTCGGCGACTTTGCCGAGGGCGAGGACCGCCAGGAGATCGTGCTGCGCGACGCCGCCGCCGGCGTCTACAAACGGCTGGTGCTCAGGGATGACCGCATCATCGGCACCGTGCTTTACGGCGAGACGGCGGACGGCGCCTGGTTCAACGACCTCAAGAAGAAGCAGACCGACATATCGGAAATGCGCGACACGCTTATTTTCGGCCAGTCATACCAGGGAGGCGCCTCCCTGGACCCTATGGCGGCCGTTGCAGCCTTGCCGGATGATGCGGAAATCTGCGGCTGTAACGGCGTTTGCAAGGGAAAGATCACTGGCGCGATCACGGCCAAAAGCCTGACCTCGCTCGACGACGTGCGCGCTCACACCAAGGCGTCCGCCTCCTGCGGCTCCTGCACCGGGCTGGTCGAGAAGCTGATGGTACTTACCATCGGCGACAAATATAATCCGGCGGCGGGGGGGGGGGGGGGGGGGGGGGGGCGCCCCCCCCCGCCAGCGGGGGGGGGGGGGGGGCGCGGCCCCCGCCCCCCCCCCCCCCACCCCCCCCCGGAGGGCCGACGTGAGA
>NZ_JBVVQE010000120.1:0-10694 GCF_055811435.1 Mesorhizobium sp. WSM4837 | reverse complement strand
CGGGCGTTGCGCCCAGCGAGCGGGGTGGGGGGGGGCGGCCGGGGCGGGGCCCCCCCTATTCTCCCTTCTCAAAGGGCCGGGGGGGGGGGCGGGGGGGGGCCTCTTTCATCGTTGGCGCAAGCTAGCGCATCATCATGCGCTGGGTGTCGCGGTTTTGCGCATATGTGGCCTTGTCATAGGGGGCCTGCGCCTCGAGCTGCTCCTTGGTGAAGTTCGTGTAGAGATAGCGATTGCCATCCTTGTCGGTCATGAATTTAAGGTTGTCCATGCCGATCGCCACTTCCTTCTCGCCAACGCCGAGGAAACCGCCAACGTCGATGATGACGGCGTCGACCTTCTTGTCGCCGGTCAGCACGACGTCACCAATCTCACCGACGTTGACATCGTTGGCGCCATAGACCGTGGTTCCAACCAAATCCTCGGAGCGGATTTCGTTGATCGGCATTTCGGTCAGCGCCGACTTGTCGATCGCCGCGGTCTTCGTCTGGTCGGGGGTTGCGTCAGGCGTTGCTGCAGCCGGAGCCTCGGCTGTCTTGTCCGCCGGTGCCGGAGCAGCCGGGTCAGGCGTTGCTGCAGCCGGAGCCTCGGCTGTCTTGTCCGCCGGTGCCGGAGCAGCCGGGTCTGGCGTCGTCGCCGGAGCCTCGGCTGTCTTGTCCATTGGAGCCGGAGCAGCGGGTTCAGGCGTTGCCGCCGGAGCTTCCGCAGTCTTCTCCGCCGGGGCTGGAGCCGCAGTGACAGCAGGGGTGGTGGTCACTGGCGCCGGCGTCGCCGCGTCAGTCGATGCGGTTGTCGCCGGGGCGGGATCATAGGGCTCGCGGTCGAACTCCGGCAGCGCCTCCAGGTCTTCCTTCGTGGTCTCGGCGACCAGCCAGCGGTCGCCGTCCCTCTCCGCCCACTTGGCCTTGTCGAACTGATAGGCGACATTCTTTTCGCCAACCTCAAGGAAGCCGCCGACGCCAATGATCAGCGACTCGGCCTTGCCATCCTTGGCCAGAACGATGTCGTTCACGTCGCCGATGTTTTGAGCGTCGTCGCCAGTGCCGTTATAGACGGTTTCGCCGATGATATTCGTGGCAAGGTTGCCGTCGGCACTCTTCACAGGTTCGGCCGGAGCTGCGGCGCTATCGGCTGGAGCCGCCGGAGCATTCTGCGCCGTTGTATCCGTCGAGGTCGATGGAGCGGGAGCCGTAGCCGTGGTGTCGGTGGCCGCAGGAGCCGAATCATAGGGCTTGCGATCGAAGTCCGGCTGAGCCGTCAACTCATCTTTTGTGGTTTCGGCAATCAGCCAGCGGTCGCCATTCCGTTCGGCCCATTGCAGCTTGTTGTAGTCGAAAGCGACATTCTTGGCACCGACGCCAAGAAAGCCGCCGACGCCGATGACGACGGATTTCGCCTGACCGTTTTCATCGAAGACGACATCACTGACCTCACCGATATTCTCGGCATCGTCGCCGGTGCCGTTATAGACGGATTCACCAATGATATTGGTCATCAGGCTGCCCTCGGCCCGCGCAACGGGAGCCGCCGGAGCGGTCTCCTGGACCGCCGGGTCCTGGGTGGGCGCCGGTGTGGTGGCTTCCTGCGCATACGCACCGGTCGCAATCAACGCTGCCAGTGCGGTGGTGGATAAAAGGGTGCGGATCATCGTAATCCTCCTCGTGCGTTATCTCTGGCCGCGAGCAGGGGAGATCGGTCGCGGCGTTACACATTCACAACGTCGTGACCGCGCCGTTGTTCCGACACCAGGGCGAGCGTTGTGAAAAAACCACCCGAATCGCGCTCAATTATGCGTTTGGCCGGGTGAGATTGGCTCCTGTATTTTCGTCAGAGCGGCGGAACTTTTTTTCAACCGCCCCGTTTCCGCCCATGGCTCGGTCTGTTACGGCCGATGATTATCCAATGGTAGCCAAGAAAAATCGGAGCGGGGGAATGCGATTTGCGGCGGTGCTGAACCAGGAGGGCGGCACCCTGCGAACGGTTGATCTCTCCGCCTTCACCGACCGAATGCGCCAGACATTGGAGGCAGCAGGCCACCGCATCGATATCGAAATCGTTGCCGGCAGGGACATTGTCGCAACGCTGGACCGCATCGCTTCCAGGCATAGTGTCGACATTGTGCTGGCCGGTGGCGGCGACGGCACCATTTCGGCCGCGGCGGCTCGGTTGATGGGCAGCAAGAAAGCGCTTGCCATTTTACCGGCTGGCACGATGAACCTGTTCGCGCGCGGGCTCGGCATTCCACAAACCCTTGACGCGGCCGTGAAATCCTTTGCCGACAGTGAGGTTATTGCAGTCGATATGGCAACCGCCAACGGCAAGCCATTCGTGCATCAATTCTCGATCGGCATGCATGCTAGGATGGTCCAGCTTCGCCAAGCCATGGAGTATGGCTCGCGGTTGGGAAAGATGCGGGCCTCGGCAAAGGCTGCCTGGGCGGCGATCAACAACCCTTCGGCGATGAAGGTGACGCTGACCATCGGCGAGGCCGAGATCGTGACGCGCACCACCGGCATCGGCATCACCAACAATCTGTTCGGTGAGGGTCATCTGCCCTATGCCGACAATCCCGCCGGCGGCGTGCTCGGCATCTATGTCACGGTGGCGCGGCGGCGTGGCGAACTGGTCAGGGTCCTCTTCGACATGGCGCGCGGCAAATGGCGCGACAGCGAGCATGTGGAGATCCACCAGGCTGACCGGGCTGTTTTGAAACTCCACTCGGCTGCGAAGAAATTTCGCGCCGTCATGGATGGCGAACTGGTCAGGCTTGACCGCGAAACGACGATGGAAATTCATCCTGGTGCGCTGAACGTTCTCGTCCCGGCGCGCGCCGTCCAAGCGAGGGCAGCGTGATGCATCCCGGCACAGTCGATCGGAAGGCTTCAGCCTCTGGGAATCTCGCCCTGCTCATTCCTGGGAAGCTCGCCCTGTTCGGTTGTCGGCGTCCGGTCTATCATGTTGCCGTAGATCTCGGCGATGCCCCAGGCGATAAACGCCAAAAGCAGCGCAGCGATCAAGATACGGAAGGTGTGCCACCCCCAGCGTCCCTGCCGGGCTTTGTCTTCAGGAACGATCTTGGGCATGATCGGCCTCCATTTCGGTTGGCGCTGGCATTTCGTTTGGCGCTGGCATGTCGGTTGGCGCTGGCGGCGCGGCTGGCAAAATGTGGTTGGGTAACGGTTCCTCAGGGCGAAGGTTCCGGTTTCAGGGCCCGGCAACTGGGCCCAGCGCGGATGGCTGCAAGCCGATGCATCTGGGGGACTTGTGGATAGCAGGGTAGTGACAAAGCCGAATCTGCCGGTCGATGTCCTTAGCGTGGTAACGGCGCAGGATCGGCTTGCCGTGCTCCATGATCTCGATGCAATCGACACGGCGGCCGATCCTGACTTCGACACTATCAGTGGGCTCGCCGCCGCGGTGATGCAAACACCTGTCGCGCTGGTGACGGTCGTCGATGTCGAGCGGCAGTGGTTCACGTCCTGTGTCGGCCTGGACGAGACCGAGGCCGCGACCGATACATCCTTCTGCGCCCACACCATTGCTGCCGGCGACCAGCCGATGGTGGTTACGGATGCGACCATGGATTCACGCTTCAACGCCAGCCCGCTGGTCACTGGCGAGCATCATTTCCGTTTCTATGCGGGTGCGGCGATTGTGGTGGCCGGTGCCCGGATCGGCACGCTCTGCGTGCTCGACCGGAGGCCGCGCGGGTCGCCGTCCGCCGCCCAGCTCGAACAATTGACGGCGCTCGCCAGCCTCGCTGCCAGCCTGTTCGCATTGAAGGACGCCACCCGCAACGCCGCCAGCGCCGCTGCGGCACTGGCGCGCGAGGAAAAGCGGCGCGGCATTGCGCTCGATGCCGCATCGCTCGCGAGCTGGGCATGGGATATCCATAGCGATATGATCGAATGCGATGCCCGATTGTCCGAGCTGTTCGACCTGCCGCGCTCGACCCGGCTGAGAGCACGCGATATCCTCGCCGCCATCGACCCGCGTGACGCCTACCAGACCGAGACGCGCTTTCGCGACGTGCTGAGCGGCGGCGACGATTATTTTGGCGAATACCGCGTCAAGGGCTTCAGCCCGCCGCGCTGGCTCGCTACGCGCGGCCGGGTCATCGAGCGTGACGGCGACGGCAAGCCGACGCTGATCTTCGGCGTCAACTACGACATCACCGAACGCAAGCTCGGCGATGAGCGGCAGCGGCTGTTGCTGCGCGAGCTGAACCATCGCGTCAAGAACACGCTGGCCACCGTCCAGGCGCTGGCGACGCAGACAGTTCGCCATGCCCGCCAGCCGAGGGATTTCCTCGACGCCTTCAGCGCCAGGCTTCAGGCGCTGGGCGCCGCCCACAGCCTGCTGTCCGACCGCGAGTGGCGCGGCATTGGCATCCGCGAACTCGTGCAGATCGAGGTCAAGCCGTTCGACACCGCCGATCAGCCGCGCATGACGATCTCAGGCGCCGATCTGCTGCTTTCGCCCGACCAGGCAGTCGGGCTTGGCCTGATCCTGCATGAACTGGCCAGCAACGCGCTGCAACACGGAGCGCTGTCGGCGGTGTCGGGCACGGTCGATCTCGACTGGAAGGCACAGGTTAGGAAAGGCGCCCGGCGCCTGGTCCTGACCTGGCGCGAAAGCGGCGGGCCTGAAGTTGCCTCGCCCGAACGCCACGGCTTTGGCTCGATCCTGATCCGCCGCAGCCTGGCCAAGGTCATCTCCAGTGAAGTGACCCACGAATTCCGGCCGGAAGGCGTGTTCGCCGAAATATCGATGCCGCTGGAGGATCTGCCGAAGTGACCGCTCGACTATGGACCCGAACCAAAGGTCCGCGTCAGGGAAAAGTGGAACCCGGTTTTTCGGATCATTGCCGAACAAGAAGAAACGCTTCGAGCTATTTCGCCTCGCCGGCATCCGGATCGTCGGCATCGGGCTTTGTGTTCTCGCGGTAGATGGCGTAGGCGGCGAGCGCAATCGCCGGGGCGAGTATGGTGCCGAGGCCGCCTTTCCCCTTGAGTAGCGCCGGCAGCGCGGCGAGCGCGGCCGTGATGCCGACCGCCTTCATATCGGCATTGCGCCTCCGCGCCCGGCGTCGGGCGCGCGCGCCGGCCGACAGCTGATGGATGAGCAGGAGGAGCCCTGCGATCACCAGGAAGCCGACCCCGAAACCAAGGCAGGCTGCCATCGGCCCATAGCGACCCGCCACCCAGACATAGGCCGCTCCGACGAGGAAACCGAGGCCGCACAGTGCTGCAAGTGCTGCGAGCGCATAGACGATCGCAGCCGTGCGCGCGCGGCGCACGGCGGCAACGGCTTCACCCGAGGCGAGGCCCGAGATCAACGATGCCAGCATTCGCATCTGGGCTGAGACTAGCGGCGCGCGAGAAGCGCAAACAGAAAGCCGACGCCTGCCGCGATTGCCAGCGACGTCACCGGCTTTTCGCGCACGCTCGCCACCACTTGCGCTTCGAGATCCTTGGCGTTGCTGCGCATATTTTCAAAGGCTGCTTCGCCTTGGGCGCGCAATTGCTCGACCCCTTCCGCAGCAACCCGACGGGCAGTCCCGTAACCATGTTGGCCGGTCTCGGCCAGCTGTTCGGTGAGTTTCTGAATGTCGACTTTCAGCTGCCTGATGTCGTCTTCAAGGTCCGAATTCGGCCGGCTTTCGTTCGGGGACTTTCCTGCGGCAGTCGCCATTGCTTGACTCCTTGCGTTTGCTCGGGTCGAAACGTTCGACCCACCCCAAGGTTCCGAAATCGGAACAACGGCCATGAAAGGGTTTTTGCGCAGCCGAGTCCAGCCCGGCACGTCTCCGGCAGCCGCTCAGATCAGCGGTCGGCGACCTTCGCTCAACCCTTCCCAGCGGGCGAGGTCCTTGAGCCTTTCGTTGTCGACCACCTCGCAGCCGCCGTCGCGCCAGAAGATAAGCTTGCGATCGATCAGCTTGCGGATCGTCTTGTTGGTGTGGACCAGCGACAGGCCGAGCGTATCGGCGAGGTGCTGCTGGGTGATCGGAATCTGCACGGGCGTCCTGCCGTTCAACCCGACCACCCTGGCGCGAGTGGAGATGAAGGCGATCAGATAGGCAGCACGCTCGAGCGCGGTGCGTCTGCCGATACTGAGCAGGTTCTCGTCGAGCATGCGCTCCTCTCGCGCGGCGATCCAGGTGATGTCGTAGGCGAGGCCCGGATGGCTGCGGTAGAGTTCGGGGAGGGCCTCCCGCTCGAAGAGGCAGAGCAGCATCGGCGACAGAGCTTCCACGGAGTGCTGCATTTCGCCCATCAGACTGCCTTGCAGACCGATGAGGTCGCCTGGCATGGAATAATTCAGAATCTGCCGGCGGCCATCCGACAGCAACTTGTAGCGGAAGGCCCAACCCGACAGCACTGTATACAGATGGGCACTGCGGCTTCCCTCAACCAGAACCGTGTCGCCCTTCTCGACGGCCAGTTCGCCCTTCTTGAAGCCATTGACGAAGACGAGTTCCTGCTTCTCGAACGCCCGGAACGCCGGCAACGGCCGCAGCGGGCAGTTCTCACATGTATACCGGCGGGCGGACAAGGAACGGCCGTTCTGGCCAGACATTTCAATCCTCTTTGAAGCCCTCTTCCGGAGGGCGATAGCAAACGTCCCTGCAGGCGTCGAGGTTCCGCCATCTGCGGCGGCATGTCTTTTTTAAATGACAGGATGCGAAATAACTTTAAATGACAGGAAGCCAAATAGGGATCATGACTCCTCTAGCCCTTGCGCTCCCTGTTCCCTGCGCCCCACGGAGACATCGCCACGTGCCCCCATTGCTGGACGGATTGCGGATTCTTGTTCTGGAGGATGAATTTTTGATCGCCATGGATGTCGAGCAGCTTTGCCGCGACTATGGCGCCGGCGATGTTGTCGTCGCCCGCGATCTGGCTGAGATCGATCGGCAGAGCATTGCCTCGCAATTCGACGCGGCCATCGTCGACCTCATGCTGGGCGGCACTTCGACACTCGATTTCGCTTCGCGGCTGCGCGAATCGGGCGTGCCTTTCGTCTTCGCCTCGGGCTATTCCGAGATGGACGAAATCAGGGTGGCGTTTCCGGATGTCAGGTTGGTCACCAAGCCCTATTCGGGAGACGATCTCGTGGAGGCGGTGGCGTCGGCGTGCGGGCGCGGACCTGTTGTTTGATGTCCGCAAACCGGAGCCCGATTACCGGGCCCGACATTAATTACAGGGTCCCACATTACCGGTGCTGCGTATTCAGGCGGCGTTCGACCCCGTCACCTGAGCCGAGATCGCATCCGGGCCAAACTCGTCGTCGCCGGAAATCTTCAGGATTTCCTGCAGCCGCGTGCGGGCGCGGCTGACGCGGCTCTTGATCGTTCCGACCGCACAGCCGCAAATTTCGGCGGCTTCCTCGTAGGAAAAGCCCGACGCGCCGATGAGGATGATGGCTTCGCGCTGGTCCTCTGGCAATTGCTCGAGCGCGCTCCGAAAGTCCTTGAGGTCGAGCTGGCCGTGCTGGGCCGGATGGACGGCCAGTCTGGCGGTCATGATGCCGTCGCTATCCTGCACCTCGCGGCCGCGCTTGCGCATCTGCGAATAGAATTCGTTGCGCAGGATGGTGAACAGCCATGCCTTGAGATTGGTGCCCGGCTCGAAGCTCTCATGCTTGTCCCACGCCTTCACCAGCGTTTCCTGGACCAGATCGTCGGCCTTGTCGGCGTTTTGCGTCAACGACACGGCAAAGGCCCGCAGGCTCGGAATCGAGGCGAGCAGATCCGTCTTGAAGCTCTGGGAGACGGCCGCCATGCCTCAGTCCTTTTTCCGTGCAGGTTGGGCCTGTTCCAACTGGCTGAGCAATTGGGCGAAACGATCCGGCACGCTGTCGGAGACCAGCTCGTCGTAATATTGTTTGAGTTTGCGGCCGATTTCCGAGTTTGGCCCGAGCGGGTCGCCGGAAGCAGCCCGGCGCCTGTTCGTTGCAGCGCCAGCCGTGTTGTCTTTCCTCATGTCGTCATTTCGCCCTTTGTTCCCAGTACCCTGCCGCCCTTCAATACGCGACGCAAAGCAGCCGGCCCCCTCGTCTGGTTGCCCGTCCCGATCTCAAACGCCTTCCGCTTACATTAGTTCCAACCCCTCGGAACTTTTTCGGAAAGCCGGCGTTTATGCTTTCAGGGTTTATTCTCGGGGCTTGTCATTAGCTTGGCCTGCAATCTATGCAATTACGTCAGAGGGAGACGTCTATCATGAGCCTATCCGCAACCATCGCTCCACACCTGCCGTTCCTGCGCCGCTTTTCGCGGGCCGTCTCCGGATCGCAGGAGAGTGGTGACGCGCTGGTCGCCGCGATGCTCGAGGCCATCATCGCCGACGTCGACATCTTTCCAAACGCGTCGAATGACCGCATCGCGCTCTACAAGGTCTTCGCCAGGCTATTCACCTCGGTCGCCATCCGCGTTCCGCAGGAACACCCGCAGTCGGCGTGGGAACAGCGCGCCGCCGCCAATCTGAACGCGATCTCACCCCGCCCCCGCCAGGCCTTCCTGCTGGTCGCCGTCGAAGGTTTCAGCGAAGACGAGGCGGCGGAGATCCTCGACGTCGACGATCAGGAGTTCTCCGAGCTTCTTGCCGAGGCCAGCAACGAGATTTCCCGCCAGGTGGCAACCGATGTGCTGATCATCGAGGACGAGCCGCTGATCGCCATGGACATCGAGCAAATGGTCGAGAGCCTGGGGCATCGCGTTGTCGGAACGGCGCGTACCCATGCCGAGGCGGTGGCGATGTTCGCCAAGACGCGGCCGAAGATGGTGCTGGCCGACATCCAGCTTGCCGACGGCAGCTCGGGCATCGAAGCGGTCAACGAGATCCTGTCGACCACCCCGGTGCCGGTGATCTTCATCACCGCTTTTCCCGAGCGCCTGCTGACCGGCGAGCGGCCGGAGCCGGCCTTCCTCGTCACCAAGCCGTTCAATCCGGAGATGGTCAAGGCCCTGATCAGCCAGGCGCTGTTCTTCGATCGGCACGCGAAAGCCGCTGCATAGGCCGGGCAGCCCGGCCCTGAGCGGCCCTTTCCACAGTTCCTCCGATCGCCCGTTTTCCACAGATGAGTAACGCTGGCCGCTTGCGGCCGGCACACGCTCTTGCAACTCACCTGCGCATGACGATCCAATTCGAGCGGGAAAGCTTTCCGGGGCTCGTCTTTTTCGGGAAATGCTGGAACAAACGGCAGCGAAAGACGTTTTTGGCATACTATTTGAAGGAGATGGACCATGCTTTACTGGGCCCTCGTATTTCTCGTCGTCGCGATCATTGCAGGCGCTCTTGGCTTCGGCGGCATTGCCGGCACCTCGGCTGGTATAGCGCAGATCTTGTTTTTCATCTTTCTCGCTTTCCTGATCATTTCGCTTATTGCGGGCTTGTTCAAACGCGCGTCGTGAACTGCGATCGAACACTGGGAGCCGCACCCCTCAAGCGGTTTCCAGCTACCGCCGGGCGGTGTCCTTAGCAGGACGTCGCTCGGCGGACTCTTTTTGGAACCCAATTTTCCGTCAGCCGTTCAGCCTGCATTGGGCGGGTGAAGTGACCGATGCAATCCAGAGCCGGAGACATGAAAGACAGCGGACGGAGTGATGAGATCATCGCTTTGCAGTCCGCTGAGAGTGGAATGCAGGTTGGCCGGGCCCTTCTCCATGCACTGCACAACGCCGGTATTTCGGTTCTCTATCAGGATCGCGAGATGAAAACCGTCTGGGCCCGCAACATGCGCCCGCCCTGGATTGCCGACACGGGGATTTCCGGCACGGGGGTTTCCGACACGGGGGGTTCCGACACGGGCGACGGCAACGGCATCCTGCCGCTTGCGCAGGCGGAGCGCATCGGCGCGGCCAAACGCAAGGTCGTCGCATCCGGCAATCCGGAACATCTTGAGTTCAGCATTCCGGCCGACGATGGCGTCCGCTGGTTCCAAATATGGGTGGACGCGGATCATGACGACGGCGGTGCCGTGCAGGGCGTCGTCACCAGCATGGTCGAAACGACCGAGCAGAAACGTCGCGAGCAAACCCTGAAGACGCTGCTGCGCGAGGTCAGCCACCGTTCGAAGAACCTTTTGGCGATCATCCAGAGCATCGCCACCCAGACCAGCCGTTATTCGGACACGCTCAGTGATTTCCTGACGCGCTTTCGCGGCCGGCTGCAGTCGCTTGCCTCATCCCAGGACCTGGTGACCTCGTCCAACTGGCGGGGAGCGGCACTGCGCGAACTGGTGTCCGGCCAGGTCGGCCGCTATGGCGCCGACCCTGTGCGCAGCCTGCGTTTTCGCGGTGCAAACCCATACCTCAATCCCAATGCGGCCCTGCATATCGGCTTGGCCATGCACGAGCTTGCCGTCAATTCTGTCAGCTACGGCGCTCTGTCGCGAGCCGACGGCTTCGTCGAGGTGACGGCCGATCTGACGGCCGCTGCCGCTGGCGAGACCGCGCTGTCGCTGACATGGGCCGAGGCCATCGGAGCCAATGACAATCAGCCCAGCGAGAAGCGCTTTGGCAGCGTCGCGCTCGAGCGCGTCGTGCCTGCGTCGTTGAACGGCACGGCGAAACTTGAAATCAGAGGGGATCGTCTCGAGTACCATCTCGTCGTTCCTCGCAGCAATTTCGAGACGGATTGAACGGGCAACAGCCGAGCCCAAGAGAACTGGCCGAGGGGGTTGGGGCCAAGAGG
>NZ_JBVVQE010000119.1:0-11252 GCF_055811435.1 Mesorhizobium sp. WSM4837 | reverse complement strand
CCCCCCCTGATTTATTTTTTTTCGTGGGTGGGGGCGGGGTTTTTTTTTTAAATAACGCCCCCCCCCCCCCCCCGGGGCGCGGCCCGCCCCCCCCCCCCGGCGCCCCCCCCGCGCCATCCAGGCGCAAGCGGAGTTATCGATGTCCACCCCGGAAAACCCGATCCTGTCAGTTAGCAGCGTGGAAGCCGTCTATAACGGCGCCATCGCCGCGCTGCACGGCGTTGACCTGTCGGTCGGCAAAGGCGAGATCATCGCCTTGCTCGGCTCCAACGGCGCCGGCAAGACCACGCTGCTGCGCGCCGTATCCAATCTCCTCCCGGCCGAGCGCGGCGCCATTACCGCTGGTCGGATCACCTTCGATGGCGAGGATGTTTCAAGGGCAAGCTCCTCACAGCTCGTCCGCAGCGGCCTCGTCCAGGTCCTTGAGGGCCGGCATTGCTTCCACTCGCTGACGGTCGAAGAGAACCTCTTCACCGGCGCGCTCGGACGCTCGTCCTCCGGCACCGGCGTCAAGGCCGACCTCGACCGTGTCTATTCACTTTTCCCAAGGCTCGCCGAGAAGCGGCGAACCCGGTCCGGCCTCACTTCCGGGGGCGAGCAGCAGATGACGGCAATCGGCCGGGGTCTGATGTCGCGACCGCAACTCTTGGTTCTGGACGAGCCGTCGATGGGGCTCGCGCCGCTGATCGTCGGCGAGATCTTCAGCGCCCTGAAACGGCTAAACCGCGACGAAGGCCTTTCGATCCTCGTTGCCGAACAGAATTCGGCGGTCGCGCTGAAATACGCCGACCGCGCCACCGTGCTCGAGAACGGCGTCAGCGTGCTGGAAGGTTCGGCTGCCGACCTGCGCCAGCGCGCCGATATCAAGACCTACTATCTCGGCGGCTCGCCGCTTCCATCCGACCATTTCCCCAAGGAGACCGCAGCATGACCATCCAATCGAAGCAGCCGTCCGATATCCGCAGCGCCGTGCCACCGGTCGAGCGTCCGTCAGCCAAGCCGCATGTCATCAGGACCGACGCCGAGGCACTCGCTGTCGCCGAAAAACTGGCTGCCGAATTCGCCAAGGATGCCTCCAGGCGGGACCGTGAACGCCTCTGGCCGAAGCAAGAGCTCGATGCGTTTTCGCAGAGCGGCCTGTGGTCGATCAACGTGCCGAAAGCCTATGGCGGGCCGGAGCTCTCCTATGTGACGCTGTCGAAAATGATCACCATCATCTCGGCGGCCGATCCGTCGCTGGGCCAGATTCCGCAGAACCATCTCGGCGTCGTGGCCGCCATCCGCACCGTATCGGATGAAGCCCAGAAGAAGCTGCTTTTCACCGAGGTGTTGTCCGGCACGCGCTTCGGCAACGCGTTCTCCGAATTCGGCTCCAAGCGGGCGGCCGACTTCGAAACCAAGTTCGTCGACGCCGGTGACCATGTCGTCGTCAACGGCCAGAAATTCTATTCGAGCGGCGCGCTACTCGCGCACCTGGTCCCGATCGTGGCGCTCGATGACGAGGGCCGCGCCTGGTATGCCATCGCCGATCGCGGCGCGCCCGGACTGACGGTCATCGACGACTGGTCGAGCTTCGGCCAGAAGACGACGTTGTCCGGCACGGTCTTGCTCGACAATGTGAAGGTGCCGAAGACGCATCTGGTTCCCGGCTATAAGGGTTACGACCGGCCGACGGCCGACGGAGCCATCTTCCAGATCATCCAGGCCGCGGTCGATCTCGGCATCGCCAAGGCGGCGATCGAAGAGACGGTCGATTTCGTGCGCACCAAGTCGCGCGCCTGGATCGACAGCGGCGTCGATCATGCCTGGCAGGATCCTTATACGATCCAGGCGATCGGCGACCTTCGTCTGCGCGCCAATGCGGCAGAGGCAGTTCTGGAAAAGGCCGGGCTTGCCGTTGATCGCGCCGTCGCCGACCCGAATGAGGAGACCGTCGCTGAAGCGCAGATCGCTGTGGCGCAATCCAAGATCCTCACCACCGAGATCGCCATCAATGCCACGAACAGGCTGTTTGAGCTCGCCGGCACGCGCTCGACGCTGGCCGAGCACAATCTCGACCGGCATTGGCGCAACGCCCGCACCCACACGCTGCACGATCCGGTGCGCTGGAAATACGCGATCCTGGGCAACTACTACCTCAATGACGTCAATCCGCCGCTCCATGCCTGGAGCTGACCGCGGGCATCGTCAAGGCACAGAGGACCATTCATGAGCATTGCCACCCCCGACAGGATCAAGGTCCTGTGGTTTCTTCCGACCCATGGCGACAGCCGCTATCTCGGCACCTCCGAGGGGGGCAGGGCGGTCGACTTGCCCTACCTCACCCAGGTCGCCAAAGCTGCCGATGCCATCGGCTACTATGGCGCGCTGCTGCCGACCGGACGCAGTTGCGAGGACAGCTGGGTCGTGGCGTCGGCTCTGGCGCCGCTGACCCAGCGGCTTCGCTTCCTTGTCGCCGTCCGGCCGGGCCTGCAATCGCCGACGCTCGCCGCGCGCATGACCTCGACGCTCGACCGCATTTCCAGCGGACGCCTGCTAATCAATGTGGTCACCGGCGGCGACCCGGTCGAGAACAATGGCGACGGCATCTTCCTCAGCCATGACGAGCGCTATGAGGTGACGCGGGAATTCCTCGACATCTACAAGGCCGTGCTGCGCGGCGAGACCGTTGCCTTCGCAGGCAAGCACTTCCGTATCGAGGACGGCCGGCTGCTGTTTCCGCCCGTGCAGACGCCACATCCGCCGCTCTATTTCGGCGGCTCGTCGGAAGCAGCCAACGCGGTCGCCGCCGAACAGATCGACAAGTATCTGACCTGGGGCGAACCGCCGGCCGACGTCGCCGCCAAGGTTGATCATGTGCGCGGCCTTGCCGAGAAGGCGGGACGAGCGGTGAGTTTTGGAATCCGATTGCATGTCATCGTCCGCGAAACCAATGACGAAGCCTGGGCCGATGCCGACCGGCTGATCAGCCGGCTGAACGACAAGACGATCGCCGAGGCACAGAAGGTGTTCGCGCGCATGGATTCTGTTGGCCAGTCGCGCATGAGCCGGCTGCATGGCGGCCATCGCGACAAGCTGGAAATCAGTCCGAACCTGTGGGCCGGCGTCGGCTTGGTGCGCGGCGGCGCCGGCACCGCGCTGGTCGGCGACGCGGCGACGGTGGCGGAACGGATCGACGAATACCGACGTATCGGCATCGATACCTTCATCCTCTCCGGTTATCCGCATCTGGAGGAGGCCTATCGTTTCGGCGAACTGGTGCTACCGCTATTGCCGCTCGATCATGAAATCTCGACACGGGCAGCGGTCGTGAACATGGGGCCTTTTGGCGAAACGGTGGCCGGCGACCATCGACCGTCGGCACTGCGCGCGAGTCAATCTTGAGCGCCAGAGAATCGGGCAGAGGGCCGGTCGTAGTCATTATCGGCGGCGGCTTCTCCGGGGCGGCGACTGCGTTTCATCTTGCGCGGCTTCTGCCCGCCGGAGCCGCCGATATCGTGGTCGTCGAGCCCCGAGAGGGACTCGGCTATGGTCTGGCCTATTCGACGCCCGATCCTTCACACCGCATCAATGTGCCGGCGTCGCGGATGACGCTGATCTCCGGTCAGGACAGCCACTTCGCCGACTGGCTGGAGCAGACCGGCGCAATTGCGGACGATGCCGAGGCTGTTGCCGCCAACGGCGCGCTCTACCCGCAGCGTCGCGTTTTCGGGCGCTACGTGGAATCCCATCTCCAGCCTTTGCTGCTCGGCAAAACGATCCGCCATGTCAGGTCCGCGGTCGCATCAGTCGAGCTCAGTGGCGAGGCCTACCACCTGATCCTCGCTGATGGAGGAAAGCTCGCAGCGGACGCCGTGGTGATTGCGGCGACGCATCCGCCGCCGGCCTTGCCATTGCCGCTGCAGTCCGTGATTGGCGCAGCCGGGCTTGTGGCCAATCCCTATGATCTCGAAAGGCTGGAAGCGATCGGACGTGACGACCATGTGCTCGTCGCTGGCACTGGACTGACGTCGGCGGATGTCATCGCAACGCTCGACCGCAATGGCCATCGCGGGCGCATCACAGCACTTTCGCGCCATGGCTACCGGTCGCGAGGCCATGCGGCTACGCATGCCGATCCGATTGGCGACTTCACCGGCCTCCCTTCACGCAGCGCCACCGTGCTGCTCAGGCGTATCCGGTCGACCATCGCAACCGCCGCGCAGCAGGGCGAAGGCTGGCACCCGGTGCTCGACGCCGTCCGGCGACAAGGGCAAGTCATCTGGCAGGCCCTGCCGCTCGCTGAGCAACGCCGCGTCGTGCGGCACCTTCGCGCGCTGTGGGATGTGCATCGCTTCCGCGTGGCGCCACAGATCATGGACATGCTTGATCGCCAGGTTGCCGAGGGTAGGCTTGCCTATTGCGCGGCATCGATTGTCGGCGCCGAACAGATCGACGGACGCATTCGGGTCACGCAGCGACTGCGTGGCCAAGGCCGCCTCCTTGCCGAGGCTTACGACAGCGTGATCGTGACGACCGGGCCGGCGCATGCCGATATTTTGCGGACCAATGCGGCGATTGCGGCGCTCGCACGGACGGGATTGGTGCGGCTCGACCCGATTGGCCTTGGCTTGGAGACTGACCCGCAAGGCAGTGCAGTCGGCACATCCGGGCGGCCGACTGGCAGCATTTTCGTCAGCGGGCCATTGGCGCGCGGCAGCGTTGGGGAATTGATGGGAATTCCCGAAGTCACCGCGCATGCCGAGCGCATCGCCGCCGAAATTCACCAATGGCTGGAATACCAAACGGCGTTGCGTCGCAGGGCGTCGTGAAGCTACAAAAAATGAGGCTAAGCCAGATGACACTGACCGAACGCGCTCCCCAGATTGAAACCCGTGTCCCTCTCAAATCTGCCATGCGGCACCTGGCTGGAGCCGTGTCCGTGGTTACCGCAGGTATTGGCGACGAAAGGACGGGCGCGACCGTTACCACCGCCCACTCACTGTCCGTCGAGCCGGAGGTAATGGTCGTCAGTCTCAACCTGAACTCGTCAACCTGGGCAGCAATCAGGCGGCACAGGCATTTCTGCGTGAACGTGCTGCGAGCCGACCAGGTCGCGATTGCCGATCGCTTCGCCGGACGCGGCGGCCTGAAGGGGGTGGAGCGTTACGAGGGGGCTAGCTGGCTGAGCCTCGCGACCGGCGCGTTGGCGCTCGACAGTGCGCTTGCCGCCGTCGACTGCGCGGTCGAAGACATGATCGTCCGCCACAGCCACGCACTGATCCTCGGCAGCGTCCGACATGTGGCGAGCGGAGAGCCGGGCCCGGCATTGATCTACCATCACGGCGCATATGGATCGTCGTAAGTGCCGTGACGTTCCGGGCCGCGACCGACTTTGATGTTGATGTCCTGATCTGCTGACCGATGGCAGCAGCGCGAAGTCCTATGCGCTACGTAGAGAAAGTTTCCGCCGAGCGACGCTTCCGCAGAACCATTTCCTACAGCCCAACCAAAATTCGCAATCGACAAAGACCGGAAGAGCTGCTGTTTCCTTTTTGAGGGTTTCCCTGAAAAGTCTTCAGCCTAAACCTCATTATTGTGGTCCAGCCGTCGTATTTTCCAAGGCCAATGCACGGTAGAGTCATAACACCTTGCCGCCTGCGCGGCAGAGAAGGCCATGGCAAAGCCGGAACCACGGTAAGACGGCGCAGACCGTCAGGCTCTTAAAAAAAACCATTCAGAGGGGATCGTCACCATTGGTCCGGCGGTCGGGAGGCTCGGCCGGTTGCAAAGAGGACGTTGGCAATGGGGCGGCCACGAGATAGCTGGGGTGATCCATGCCACGCACTTGCACGGATCACCTGCCAAAAATGGCGGACCGGTCCCGGAATCGAGCCGCCGTCGCGGGTTTTTTGCGGCCGTAGCGGCCTCATTGTCTGCTGTGCGCCTGGCGAAGCGCGCAGCAGATGAGAAGCTGCGTGCGTCGCGCTGGCGCTGATGGTGCAGCCGGAGATACGGCTGCTCGACGAGCTGTGAGGGGCTCTCGAGGCCATGCCCGAGATTCCCATACAGGACGAACTGGCGCGCATCTGAGCGAGAAAAACGTCATCATGGTGGAAAAGGCGCGCCAGTCGGCGCGGGCGTTTCGCGCCTCCAGCGCGGCAATCATCCCTGTGAATCATGCTTGTTTATATGTCGAAACTTCGACAAAAAGTTGCTCCGACGCGGATCGGGAGAAGGGAGCGGATATGGTCTTTCGATTGAAAGAGCGACTTGGCAAGAAACTTGAGGAAGAAGTGCGATTCTTCAAATGTTGGCAGAAGGATAAGAAAGGTGTGGGCGCACTCATGCCCACGTCGATCCATGCGGCGCGCCGCATGGCTAGTGTGGTCAACACGCATTCTGGATTGCCGGTTTTGGAGCTTGGTGCCGGGACTGGTGTCATCACCAGGGCCATCCTGGAAAGAGGCATCCAACCGCATCGGTTGACTTCGGTCGAATATTCCAAGGATTTTTATGATGGCCTGGTGCGACGCTTTCCGGGAGTGGATTTCCGCTTGGGCAATGCGTTTGCCCTGGAAGAAATTCTGGGGGAGCGCCGGGAAAAGTTCGATTGTGTCATAAGCGCAGTGCCGATGTTGAGGTTTCCGATGCAACAGCGCCTCACACTGCTCGAGGATTTGCTTGCACGAATCCCGGCCGGGCGACCTGTGATCCAAATCACCTACGGTCTTCTGTCACCGGTGCTCAAAATGCCCGACCGTTACATCGTTTCTCACTATGATTTCGTCGTCCGCAATGTTCCCCCCGCACAACTCTGGACCTATCGACGAGCAGTGTGAAACCACAGGGGACGCGAGCGACAGGTGGCTTTCGGAATCCTTGTACAGGACTGCACAGCCGATTGAACTTGGTGCTGTGGCCAGCCATTCGCGGCCCCTGGCTGGACCGCCTTCCATTCCGCATGTCTGAGGATCGATTTGATCGCAGCAGAGAGATGATGTTCGGCTACAAGCATTGAGAGCGGCGAAGCTTCCCCTAACGCCTATGTTTCTCCGGTATTTCGGAGATGCATTCCTCGAGACGCGCCAGGCGGAACTTCGCATTGCGAAGTTCATGTCCGGCTTCGAAACGTCGATGGCGTCCTTGAGGTGTGGCAGCTATGAGATCGCGCTCCAGTTCCGTAATGCGTGCGCGCACCTGCCGAGCCTCGTCCTGACGCAGCGCTTTGATCCATCCACGCCCGCGCATCGGTCTTCCTGCCAGCACCCCAAAGCCATGCGGGTTTATCCACCGAGACCCTAATTTCCGGCAAGCCGAAACGCTCGAAATTTAACTTCGGCTATTTTAGCGAAGACAAAGAGGGCTCTTTGGAAAGAAAGGCGGCGCTTGGGAGAGCGAATGAAGCGATAGAAGGTCGTCCGTCCTATTGGCCATCTTCGGCTCTGATGTCATGCCCAATTGTTTACTGTTTGAGAAGCGCTGAATCTGCAACGGTTTGGGCATGCCGCGGACAAGCGCAACGCTGGCCAAGAGCGCAGGTGCGATCGAGGCATCGCGAGGCGGGCCTATTGCCGACTGCCCATTGGCGCGCACTTTCGCAGCCATGGTGGCGCAGCATGTCGAATCGGTGTTGTTTGAGCAGTCGCTCGGCAAAGGCGAGGGCTGCATCGACATTCTGTGATCGTGTAGCTGACGCCGCGGAGAAAACCGCAGCCCCATTTCTAGCCCGCTGACCTGGCTTGCGGGCCGAGGCAGCGGAGAGGTGATGTTCGCTGCAAGTGTGCTTGGCGTGCAACTACTCAATTCACCGGCCATCGAAAACGTTTTAAGCAGATGGCATGCTCGCCAGCGGCAGCCTCTCCGCAGTCAAACCCGGCCTCGTGCCCATCCTCAAACGGTAGAGCGGCTGATCAAAGACGCTGCCGGCCTGTCATGGACAGTTCGACAGGGCAGCTTCAATCCTGGCGCAGTTGACCTACCGCGCAGCTCGGCTATGGCGGAGCACCCATGGCAGGCGCCGCTTCCATCGTTCACCTGGCTGCAGAGAAACATCTTTCTGCCAGCGCTTCTTCTTGCGAGTGCGTCTGCCTTCAGTCGGTGCGTTCGAAGCCTCCGGAATCGGCGCTTCTTCAACCCTAGGCGGCTTAGGAAGCGATACGTCGGGCATGACCATGTCCTTGACATCGGGTACTGCTTCACCAATGGCGGCCATGGGGCTGAGAACGGATATCTTCACAAGGAAAAATCGGCGCGTCAGCCGATAGCTTCAGTCTTGGCTTCCGCGACATCGTTCGTGATGGCGGCCAGGTCGATGCCGGCCCAGATTGACTGTGGCCGCTTCACGAGCCCACGCTTCTGTTTGATCTCGACGACAAAGGGTCGCTGCTGCCTCATAGTGCTCTCAACGGACTTGGGGAGTTGCGAAAGTCGTCTAGGCCGACCGCACGCGTTCGTCCATCCCCGTGTTCTCCAACGGTTTTCGAAAACGTTGATGTCTTCGAAGCCACGACGCCAGCGGCTCACCGCCGACCTCCCGGCCCGCGCTCTGGATCTCCTGTGATGCTTTTCAGTGCGGTCGCCACGACGATCATATGGCCCGCACAGCCGCCTTTGTTGTGCCCATCGCGCAGCCGCAGAAGATTCACAATGCAATGAAGATGATGGCCGCCCCTGTTCATACCCCACGTTCCCTGAGTATATCAGGCGCGTCCAACGCTTTTTCTGAATCGATCACATGTGACCGATTCATGCTGTTGATGGACCTGGATTTTCAGCTTTCGTTAGAAAGCCGATCGAGGCTACCTTTCAGGCTGGTGCTTCGTCGTGTTTTTCGCATGCGGTGGGCCCGTGGTGCCGGGGCGGCCCATCGCAACGTCTGACCCTTTCACTACTCTTTGCTTCGCGGCCGCTGAACGCCCAACGGCAGGTGGCAAGACTGGAGTTCGGCGATGGCGGCGACCGCACAAACCGGTGCGCGCAATAATATTCCCACTGGCCGCGAATATTCGGATTGGTTTGACTTTCAAATCTATAGCTTAGGCGGCATTTCGAACAACGTAGAATTCCACCTCGCCCCAAGGCTTACAATGGCCTTTCGTCTCTTTGTTCCGATCCTTGCCGGTGCGACGCTACGCGAGCGGCTGCTCGCCTGCATCGGCGCCACGATTGGCATCGCGCTGACCGGCGTGATCAGCGGGCTCGCCACGGGCGGCGGCCAGCATGTGGCGCTGCTGGTGGCCCCGATGGGCGCCTCCGCCGTGCTGCTCTTTGCCGTGTCGTCGAGCCCGCTTGCGCAACCCTGGTCGATTATCGGCGGCAATTCGATCTCTGCGCTGGTCGGCGTGACAGTGGCGCATTTCGTGCACGATCCGGTGATCGCGTCGGGCCTCGCTGTGGCGCTGGCGATCGCCACGATGTCGTTCACGCGCTGCCTGCATCCGCCGGGCGGTGCCGCGGCGCTGACTGCCGTGCTCGGCGGACCGGCCGTGGTCAGCGCCGGCTTCCTGTTCCCCTTCGTGCCGGTGGCGCTCAATTCGGCCGTACTGGTGGCGCTCGGCTTTATGTTCCACCTTCTGTCACGGCGCAACTATCCGCATGTCCACGTGGCCGCCGCAAACAATCACGGCACCGCGGACAGGCCGCCGGTAGAGCGTGTCGGCTTTCGGCCCGAGGACGTCGATGCGGCGCTCGCCGCTTTGGACGAAACCTTCGACATTGGCCGCGACGACCTCGAAAGGCTGATGCACCAGGTCGAGCTGCAGGCGATGGTGCGCTCGCACCGAACCCTGCTTTGCCGGGACATCATGTCCTGCGACGTGATCTCGGTGCCGGAAACTGCCACCGCCGCCGTGGCGCGACAGCAGCTTCTCGACCACAACATCCACGCCTTGCCGGTGGTCGATGCGGACGGCCGGCTGGCCGGCGCCGTGGGGTTGCGCGAGCTGACGCAGACGACCGAAACGGTGAAGGGCGTGATCTCGAAGGCAGGCACCGCCTCGCCCGAGACGCCGGCGATGAGCCTGCTTCCCGTGCTCACCGACGGCCGCAGCCATGCCGTCGTCATCGTCGATGCCGAGCGGCGCATCCTCGGCCTGATCACCCAGACCGACCTGCTGGCGGCGGCGGCGCGCGTGCAGGTGGCAGACAAGTCGCCGCTCAAAGCAGTGGCATAGCGGCCGCCTAACAGCGCAGGTTCGGGAACTTTTTGTCGCAGGCGCATCCAATCCAGGGGCGAACCCTGTTTGACTAGAGATCGGTTCGCGATGAGTAAGCCCGCAATTCTTACCACGGCCGATGATGCCATGGCCGCCGAAATGGCGCTGGTGCGCGGCGCTTTTGAGGGTTTGCGCAAGATCGTCGTCCCGGAAGGAGAAGAACCGGCAGCGAACGTGCTGCGGGTCAGCGCCTATTACCCGCGCATTCTCGAAATGCTCGACAAGGAGGGCTACAAGGTCGTGCTGTTGAATACGGCCGAGACGGATCCCGCACCTTGGCCATACGTGTCTTCCGGCCTCGATCATCGGTTCTTCGACCGGGCATTCCCGCCACATCTTGAGCAGATGCAGCACGCGCCGATTAACGATCCGGGGCGCCGCCGATCTTGATAGCTCGGCATGGGGAATACTTCCGAAGTAAGATCGACGCGGGGCATGCGAAGATGCTCGACGCCGGGCTCTTGCCGGAGGCCGAACATAGTCTTGGGCCCTGGCTCCCGGACGCGGTGCTGGCTCAAAAATTGCGCTGGCCAGTCCCGTAGGGTTCCTCGGCGCACATCTTTTCGCTACATCAGTCGGCGTCTTCTTCCTGGTGCGACCTCTCTCTGACCGGGACGGACCCCTAAGCCCTTGCCAGGGTAGTTTTGCAACGAAGGTTGGCGATTTGGATTTAGCCTGGTTTCTCAACATTCCGCTGTCGAACGCGCGGGGAGGGGCCCTGGTGATCGTCGCATCACGAAAGCCGGGGATTTCGGCTGGCGATGTCCAGGTTCGGATAGCGCGTTCAGCTTCCTCGTCGACCAGCGTTTCGCCCCGACGGGCTGCACCGCAAGATTGACGCAAAGGGGAGGGGGAAGACGCCTCTTGCCAATCATCGGCCAAGAAAAAAACCCGCCGGCAGGGAACCGGCGGGCGAGGCAGGAGGAAACTTTCGGGCCTGGAATATCAGGCGGCTAGGGCCGTTTTGGGCTCCGCCATTTCATAGCCGAGTGATTCGGCCACCGCGCGGTTGGTGATCTTGCCCTTGTGGACATTGAGGCCGTTGCGCAAATGATG
>NZ_JBVVQE010000118.1:0-11435 GCF_055811435.1 Mesorhizobium sp. WSM4837 | reverse complement strand
CCGGCAGGACAGAGGGGGGCGCCAAGGATCGCTGCAGTCTTCATTCTGCGCCGCTGCATCGCCCGACTGAGCTTAGCGGGCGCGCAGCCTGCCGCCTACTTCCCGCAATGGTGATCGTTGATCTTGTTCAACGCATTCGCGTCGGGTCCGACCCTGTGGTAGGAGCAGGCTCCTGCGGCAGTCGTGATCAACTGCCGGTCATAATAGCGCGGGCCGCCGAACAGAATGTCGATGATGTTGCCTTCGGCGGGAACGTAGCGCTCGGGATCAGCCCGTTGGTCGCGATCTCCAGCGAAGGCCGAGGCGGACATGCTGCAGCCCATCGCGAAAACGAGGGCGCGGATCGCAAAACGTTTTGTTGTCATCGGAAATCCCCTTCCGGCCGTTCGGTTTCTCACCATACATCCAAAATCGCGAGGCGAACAAAAGTTCCCTCACCCTGGCCGGACCAAGCTCAACCATATGACCTGTCACAATAGGTTTATCCTGCGGCACTGCGCGGCAATCTACCCCGCGATCTCCAGCAAGGACGATACCAGCAACCGACGTTCGTCCTGTGAGAGGACGTCCGAATCGAAGAGATTCATGCTGCGAAGTCCTTCGATGGCGAGGTAGCAGACCAACAGCGCCTTGAGGTCCGGCGTCTCTCCCTTGAGCCGATCGAAAACCTGCCGCCTGAACGCTTTTATCGGCGTCAGGAAATCGGGGTCCTCGGCGATCGCCGAAAATATCCAGGAAGCTGACGGTTTCGATTCCGCGGCATGTTCGGCCGAAAGCTTGATGTAGGTCGCAAGCGGGCTCTCGCCGCTGACGCCGGCAGTGCGGGCGGCGTCCAGCGCCTGCTCGAAGGCGCGCAGATAATCCTCAACCAGCGCCTGCATCAGTTTCGCCTTGGTCGGGAAATTGTACAGCAAGCCGCCTTTCGACACCCCGGCCCGGCTGGCGACGGCGTCCAGCGACAGGCTGCCGGGCCCTGTCTCGCGTGCCACATCAACGGCGGCGGCGAGAATTTTATCACGCGAATTTGCTCTGCGGGCTTTCATCAATCGTTCCCCCATACATTAGCCTACGCGGAATTGACAAGACCGTCCAGACGGTACAGTAAGGTCGCCGTCATTTGATATCGGGACCAGTCACAGATATGTGTTTGGGTCATCCGACTGTTGTGCCGGGCCATGGCCAAGGGGACTGTTCGTGATCAAGCGTTTTATCATTGCCTTCATTCTGCTCGTGCTGGTCTGCGGCGGCATCGTCGGCTTCAATTTGTTCCGCGACAATGCAATGCAGCAGTTCTTCGCCACGATGAAACCGCCGGCCGCGACCGTGTCGACGACAATCGTCAAGCCGACGGAGTGGAGGCCGGGCGTCGAGGCGATCGGCACTGTCAGCGCGGTCCGCGGCGTCGACCTGACCGTCGAAACCGCCGGCATCGTCAAGGACATCCTTTTTCACGCCAATCAGAAGGTTGAAGCCAACGCGAGTCTCCTTCAGCTCGACGATGCCGCCGAACGCGCCGATCTCGATGCGACGAAGGCGCAAGCAGCGCTCGACCAGACGGCGTTGACACGCGCCCTTGAATTGCAGAAACGCGATGTCGGCTCGGAATCGACGCTCGATACGGCGCGGGCAGCCGCATTGGCTTCCGCTTCGCGGGTCAACAGGCTGCAGGCGGTGCTCAAGCAGAAGCTGCTGACAGCGCCGTTCGGCGGCACCGTCGGTATCCCCAGGATCGACCTCGGCCAGTATCTCTCACCCGGCACTTCCGTAGCGACCCTGCAGGATCTGGAGACGATGCGGGCCGATTTCTCGGTTCCCGAACAGCAGCTTCCGCTGCTGAAGATCGGCCAGACGGTGCGGCTGGGCATTGGTGACGGCGAGCTGCCGTTCGCCGGCACCATCCGCGGTATCGACCCGAAGATCGATCCGACCAGCCGGCTGGTGACGGTCAGGGCCGAGGTCGCCAACCCCGAAGGCAAGCTGACCCCTGGCCAGTTCGTGCAGGTGCGCGTCGAACTGCCCGAGGAAAACAACGTGCTGACGGTGCCGCAGACCGCGCTGACCTCCAGCCTCTACGGTGACTTCGTCTTTGTGGTGCGTCCAGCGAAGCCAGCCGCAGCCAATGGCGCCGCCCCTGCCGCCGCGGCCAACGCGGAAGAAAAGCCGACCACGGATAGTGCGAAGCCCGCGACTGAAGCGCCCGCGGCAAAACCCGAGGAACAATCGGCTGCTGCGCCGGCCGAACCGACGGCGGAAGAACAGAAGCCGCAGCTCGTGCTTGCCCAGGTGTTCGTCAAGCCAGGCCGCCGTAATGCCGGCCTGGTTGAGATCCTGGATGGCATCGCGCCCGGCGACGAAGTCGTTACCGCCGGCCAGAACCGCCTTTCCAACGGCATGTCCGTTGCCGTCGACAACACCATCGATCCGACCAAGCCGGCAAACCAGCAGGCAGCCCAGAAATGAGCTTCTCCGACATCTTCATTCGCCGTCCGGTCCTTTCGACCGTGCTCGCCTTGATGATCCTGCTTCTGGGTTTCCAGGGCATCTTCAGCCTCTCGATCCGGCAGTATCCGGAAGTCGAAGAAACGGCCATCACGATCACCACAGCCTATCCCGGCGCCAGCGCCGACCTGATCCAGGGGTTCATTTCCGCGCCGATCGCCCGTGCCGTCGCCTCGACCGAAAACATCGATTACGTCACGTCGGCGAGCCGGCCGTCCTCAAGCACCGTGACGGTGCAGATGAAACTCGGGTCCAACCCCGACGTCGCGCTGAACGAAGTCTTGTCGAAGGTACAAAGCGTGCGCGGCGACCTGCCGGACGAGTCCGAAGACCCGGTGATCGTCAAGGGCACCGGCGAGCAGTTCGCGATGATGTATATCTCGATGCAGAATCCGAACATGACGCCGGAACAGCTCACCGAATATATCGAGCGCGTCGTGCGGCCGCGCATGTCGACGGTCGAGGGTGTCGCCGACGTGCAGATTTTCGGGGCCGCCGAATATTCGATGCGCGTCTGGATCGACCCGATCAAACTGGCGGCGCGCGGCGTGACGGCGTCGGACGTGCTGACCGCCATCAACGCATCGAATTTCCTCTCAGCACCCGGCAATACCGAAAACGAGTACGTCGCCTCCTCGATCACCGTCCGCTCGACGCTGCAGACGCCGGAGGCTTTCGCCGCTCTTCCGCTTCGTTCCACAGACGGCAATGTGGTGAGGCTGCGCGACGTGGCGCGCGTCGAGCTCGCCGCGGCGAACACCGACACCAGGGTTACTTTCAACGGCAAGCCCGGCATCTTTCTCGCCATCTTCCCGACGCCGGCCGCCAATCCGCTGACGACAGCGGAGGCGATCCACGAAATCGTGCCGACGATCCAGGAGACGCTGCCGCAAGGCATGACGATCGAGATCGTGTACGATTCGACCGAGCAGATCAGCGCTTCGATCGAGGAGGTGTTCAAGACCATCGGCGAAGCGGTCGCCATCGTCATCGTCGTCATCCTGCTCTTCCTCGGCTCGTTCCGCTCGGTGCTGATGCCGATCGTGACCATTCCGCTGTCGCTGATCGGCGTCTGCTTCCTGTTGTTTACGCTGGGCTATTCGATCAATCTCTTGTCGTTGCTGGCCATGGTGCTGGCGATCGGCCTCGTCGTCGACGATGCCATCGTGGTGGTGGAAAACATCCACCGCCACATGGAGGAAGACGGTTTGTCGCCGATGCAGGCGGCCTTCAACGGCATGCGGGAGATCTCGTCCGCCGTCATCGCCATGACGATAACGCTGGCCGCCGTGTTCGCGCCGCTGGCCTTCACCGGCGGCCTGACCGGCGCACTGTTTCGCGAATTCGCGGTGACGCTTGCCGGCTCAGTGGTGCTTTCGGGCGTCGTCGCCCTCACCGTCACGCCGATGATGTCGGCACGCATCCTGCGGGCCGGCTCGCACAGCCGCTTCCAGCGCATTGTCGACAACACGTTCAGGCGCGTCGAAAACGTCTATGAGCGGCTGGTCAGCGGCTCGCTAAAATATCGTCCGGTGACGCTGATGATCGTCATCGCACTGGTCGCCACTACCGGCTTCATGTTCACCAAGACCGCCGGCGAACTGGCGCCGGAAGAAGACCAGGGCTTCTTGCTGTCTCTTGTGAACGCGCCGCGCTACGCGACGTCGGACTACACCGAGACCTATGTGAACCAGATTCTCGGGCTGATGAATGATATTCCCGAAACCAGGGCGCGGTTCTCCGCCGTCGCCTTTCAGGGCCCGACGAACAGCGCCTTCGTCGGCTTCGCATTCAAGGACTGGGCCGAGCGCGAGCGCAGCTCGAAGGAGCTTCAGGAAGACATCACCGCCCGCCTTACCAAGGTGGCGGGCGTCGAGGCTTTCGTCTTCGCCCCACCGACGCTGCCCGGCTCCGGCGGCGGCCTGCCGGTCACCATGGTGGTGCGCTCGACCGGCGATGCCTCCCAGGTGTTCGAGGCGGCCGAGGACATCAAGAACAAGGCGCAGGCCTCCGGTCGCTTCCTCGCCGTGCAGAATTCGATGTCCTTCGATGCGCCGCAAGTGACGGTGACGATCGACCGCGACCGCGCCGCGGCGCTCAACCTGCCGATCGCCGACATCGGCCGGACGCTGACCCTTTTGGTCGGTGGCGCCGAGGTGGCGCAATTCGACCGCGAGTCCAACAGCTACGACATCATTCCGCAGGTGCCGCAGAACTTCCGCGACAACCCTGAAAAGCTGGCCGAGTATTTCGTGCGCAGCGCGTCGGGCGAGATGGTGCCGCTCTCGGCGGTGGTGAAGATCTCGACCAACGCCTCGCCGGCCGTGATCGAGCAGTTCAACCAGTTGAACTCCGCGACGATTTCCGCTCTGCCATTGCCCACGCTGACCACCGGCGACGGGCTGAGGACCATCGAGGACATCGCCAGAGAAAGCCTGCCCGACACGTTCTTCATCGACTATACCGGCCAGTCGCGACAGGAGAAGGAACAGGGCTACACGATCATCATCGCCTTCGCGGCAGCTGTTCTCGTCATCTATCTGGTGCTGGCGGCGCAGTTCGAAAGCTTCCGCGATCCGTTGATCATCATGATGTCGGTGCCGCTGTCGATCTTCGGCGCAATCGTGCCGCTCAATCTGGGGCTGGGAACGCTCAACATCTACACGCAGGTCGGGCTGATCACGCTGATCGGCCTGATCACCAAACACGGCATTCTTCTGGTCGAATTCGCCAACCAGCAGCGCGAGCTCCACGGGATGCGGCGGCGCGATGCGATCGTCGCCTCGGCCAGGGTGCGGCTAAGACCGATCCTGATGACGACGGCGGCGATGGCGCTCGGCGTGGTGCCGCTGATCATTTCCAGCGGCGCTGGCGCCGCAGCGCGCTATTCGATGGGCCTGGTGATCTTCACCGGCATTCTGGTGGGAACCATGTTCACCCTGTTCGTGGTGCCGATGTTCTACACCTTCATCGCCAGCAAGGACCTGCCGCATCACGCCGAGAAGCCGGACCCGAAGCTGATGCCGGTGCCGGTTGATTGATTGACAAAAAGGCCGGAAACTTCCGGCCTTTTTTCTTGGGCAGTGATGTCCGAATCGCCTTCTTTATCTATTTGACGATGACGATCCTGGTGTTGGTCGGACCGAACATCTCGACAAGCTGGTAGAAGTCGGCGGCGTTGTCCGGATGCAGCCGCACGCAGCCATGCGAGGCCGGCTGGCCGAGGCGCCTGACGAAATTGGTCGCATGCACGGCGTAGCCACCCTTGAAGAAGACCGAATGCGGCATCGGCGCGTTGTCATATTTCCTCGAGTACCACATCTGGTGCATGCGGGTCGGCTTGAACGACCCGGTCGGGGTGAGATGCCCCCTACCGCCGGTCGAGACTTTCCACGCGAAGGTCGGCCGGCCGTCGACGAGGACTTCCATCGTCTGCTGCGAAAGCGAAATCCGCGCCACGATCTGATTGGCGGCCCGATTGGCAGCATCGGCAACGCCGTTGCCGGCGCCGAACAGAAGAACCGTGCCCGCGGTGACGGCGGCGGCGATGTTGATGAGCTTGGCGGAAATGGCAGTGTACATGATATCCCCCTGTCTGCCGGGTATGGCCCGGCTCCAATTCGATGACTGGGCTTGTCGTTGGGTCACGTTTCGAATTGATTTCGCACGGCCGACGTTTCTGTTTCGAAACTGTTTCCTCTGGTTAACGGCCGGGAGGCCCATCCGAGGCATTTGCAGGGGTGAAACCAAGGAGAAATTTGACTTGGCTCGAAACCAATCGGCAACAAAGCGCGGACTCGAGCGGCATGATCTGGATACAGGCCGCCCGCAGAGTTGACCCAACGAAAACAGCCGGCACAAACGAAGATGAACATGCAGTCTAACGCGATCTCCTGGCTGTTCAGGATAAGCATAGCCGCAGTGTTGATTTGCATGCCGCACTGTTTTCGCCACGGTCTGGATCGTCTCCAGCCTGCGCATAACCGGCTCAAGGCCCTCTGGCGGGTCGGTTTTGGGCTGAAGAAGATGCGCGGCACCTCCGGCAACTTGCAGCCGAGAGGACCGAAGGCCCGCGCCGCAACGGGGGGCTCCGATGGCGGCGCGGGCACTTCGGGGTTTTCCCTGAAGCGAACCTGAAACCAAATTTGGGGGACGAAAACGATGAACACGAAATTTGCAGCTTCGGTACTTTCCGCACTGCTCTACGCACAGGGCCTGCTCGGCTTTGCCGGCCTCGCCACCGTGCTTCTCAGGGATCGTGCCCATGCCAGCGAATTCGTCGCGGCCAGCGAAATGCCGTCAGGTCCGTCGCTTCTCGTGGTGCGCTGAGCGTCTGGGCCTGTGGACAGTACGGTGAGGGCCGCGGCCTCAGTCGGCGAACTGCGTCGGCGGATCGAACCGGTAGCCCGCACCCCGTATGGTGGTGATGGTTTCGGTGTCGAGCTTGCGGCGCAGTCGCACGATGCGCGAATCGATCGAGCGATCGAAGGCATCGGCATTTTCGGCGGGCGCGGCGGCAATGATATCGTCGCGCGTCAAGACCTTGCGCGGACTGGCCAGGAACAATCTGAGCAGCGCCACCTGACCCGGCGACAACTGTTCTTCCGTGCCGGAGCGATGCATGACCATGGCCGACCGGAGGTCGACCGTCGCGTTCTCCAGCACGACCAATTCCCCGGCGTTCCGGCCGCGCCGTGCCAGCAAGCCGCCGATACGTGCGGCGAGTTCCCTGACGTTGAGCGGGCTCTCGACGACGTCGGCGGCGCCGAGTTCGAGCGCCAGCACCTTGTCGACGAGATCGGCCGGCCGGCAGATCAGGATGAAATCCGGCCCGCCCTCGCCGCCATGGCGCTTGAGCAGATCACGACCTTCCGCCTGGCTGAGGCTGTCGCCGACGACAACGACATCGATGCCGTTTCCGGAAAGCAAGGATTCGGCCTCCCACGGCTGCCGTACTGCGCGAACGTCATGACCGCGCCGTTCGAGATGGTCGGCCAGATCGGTTGCGACCACTTCGGCGACGGAAACAAGCGCGATGATGGATCGTGCAGCCATTTTTTTCTACCCTGCAACCCGGCAACCCAAGATGAGTGCTGGACATGATGTTTATACCCAATCTACTTTCCGCTGAAAGTGGGAGCGAGAGCATCGTGCGGGCACGAATTGTCGTCGTCGAGGACGAGCCGGATCTGAGGGACGCGGTTGCCGAGTATCTCGACGCCAGCGGCTACGATGTCGCTACGGCCGAGAGTGCCAGCGCTGCGCGAACCTTGCTGGAAACGCAGTCGTTTCACCTGGCCATCCTCGACATCGCCATGCCGGGCGAGGACGGCCTGTCGCTTGGCCGCTGGATGCGCTCGAAAACGCCGATCGGCATCATCTATGCCACTGCCGCCGGCACCGCGCTCGACCGCATCGTCGGGCTGGAACTCGGTGCCGACGACTACATCGTCAAGCCCTACGAATTGCGCGAGGTGCTGGCGCGGGTCCGCAGCGTGCTGCGCCGCGTGCCGCAGCCGGCCGAGCCGCAGGCCGCCAAGGCCGAAACAACTGCCAACCGCCGTTCCATGAGCTTCGGACCTTTCCATGCCGATCTCGACGGTCGGTTCGTCACCGGCACCAATGGGACGGTCATCGACCTGGCCAAGAGCGAGTTCGACGTGCTGGAGGTCTTCCTGACGCGTGCCAACCGCTTGCTGACGCGTGCGGCGATCTCCGAGGCGATCGGCTTCGCGGAAGATCCTGAATCCTCACGTGCAGTCGATATCCGCATCATGAGGCTGAGGAAGAAGATCGAGGCGGACCCGGCCAATCCGAAATTCCTGCGCACAGTCCGCGGCGAAGGCTATATCTTCTCGCTGCCGACCGGCGAAGGCAACTGAGCGGCGCGACCAACCACTCTCGGTGGCACGACTGTGAAATGACGGCTGACCATGACGGCTGAAGCACGCAGCGATAGGCACGGCGTCAGGCAGGGCGCGGCGATGGCCGCTGTTCACATCGTTCGCCGGCTTCACGAAGCTGGCGACTGGCAGCGCGAGATGGGCAGCATCCTTGAAACGCTGTGCGGGGCCATGGATTGCCAGCGCGGCATCCTGTTTCGGCTGCGCGAACTGCCCGGCCAAGGCTTTGCCCAATCGGTGGCGGCCTACTGGATCGACCCCCGATATGGTGGCGAGCTGGCATCGCCGACGGTGATCATGCAGTCGGTTGTGAATTCGGACCCACTGCTGGAACGGTTGGCGGAGGACGAGCGGCAAGGCAAGATCTTCGCGGGACACACGCGCGACCTCGAAGGCTTTCTGAGAACCGACTTCGAAAAGCAGCACATCAAGTCGTTCCTGTCGGTGTCGGTCTTTGCGCATGGCCATCTGTGGGGCACGCTGGCGGTCAACGACTGCGTGAACGAGCGCGAATGGACCGACGAGGAAGTGGCGACGCTGCACATCGTGGCGCTGGCCATCGGCGACGCCATCGAACGATCGCTTTCCGATGCCCACGCCAGCGAAGTCATCCGCCGCACCATGCTGCAGGCCTCGCTCGACGCGATCATCGTCATCGACGAGACCGGTTCGATCATCGAGTTCAATCCGGCCGCCGAAAAGATGTTCGGCTACCAGCGCAGCGACATCCTCGGCAAGGACCTGCTCGACACCGTCGTTCCGGACTATTATCGCAAGGGCTATGTGTCGGGCGCCGAATACATGTCGGGCCGCCGCGCGCCGATGGTCGGGCAGCGGATCGAGACCGTCACCCAGAATGCTGCCGGCGAGGTCTTTCCGATCGAATTGACGGCAACCGAGATGCGGGTCGCCGACCGCCGTCTGATCTTCGGCTCGATCCGCGACCTCCGCGACAAATTGCGTGCCGAGGAGGAGATCGGCCGCCAGCGCGAAAAGCTGCACCAGAACGAGAAGATGGCGGCGATGGGCTCGCTGCTTGCCGGCGTGTCACACGAGCTCAACAACCCGCTTGCCGTGGTCGTCGCCCAATCGACTTTGTTGCACGAGTTCGCTTCAGACCCGCAGACCAAGGTGCGCGCCGAAAAGGTGCGCGCCGCCGCAGAGCGCTGCGGCCGCATCGTCAAGAGCTTCCTCTCGATGGTCCGCCTGCATCCGGCGTCGCAGGCCGAGACCGACCTCAACCAGGTGGTCCGCGCGGCACTCGAAGTGACCGCCTACGGCGCCAGGTCGACCGGCATCATCATCGATACCGATTTCGCCAGCGGCCCGCTGCTGGCCATGGCCGACGCCGACCATGTGACGCAAGTTGCCGCCAACTTCCTCATCAACAGCCAGCACGCTCTGGCCGGCATCGGCGGCGACCGGCTGATCAAGGTTCGCACGTTTCGCAGCGATCGCGGCAATCCCTGTTTCTCGGTCGAGGACAACGGGCCGGGCGTGCCGGAAGCGATACGCTCTCGCATCTTCGAATCGTATTTCACCACCAAGCCGGTCGGCGTCGGCACCGGCATCGGCCTGTCGATTTCGAAATCGATCATCGAACGGCACAATGGCAATGTCTGGTTCGAGGAAGTTCTGCCGAGAGGCGCCCGTTTCGTTGTCCAGTTGCCGGCGATCGCCGGCGGCGCGGCCGCCGCCGGCGAAAACCCGTCGCGCTCGAGCGGATTGCGCCACGCCCTGATCATCGACGACGAGCCGGATGTCGCCGCCTCGCTGTCCGACATTCTGGAGTTGATGGGCATCAAGTCGCGGATCGTGCCGAGCTGGGCGTCAGCCGCCGCGACCTTGTCGGGCCATATGCCGCCGGACATCGTCTTTTCCGATCTGCGCATGCCCGGCACCAGCGGCATATCGATCTATCGCGAACTGCTCGCCGAAAAGCCTGATCTGGCGCGGCGCTTCGTTCTGGTCACCGGCGACCTGATCGGCGCGAAAGCCGAAATCGAGGCATTGCCGGCGCCGCAGCGGCCGCAGATCCTGGAAAAGCCGTTCAGCACGCTGGACGTGCGCGGGGTGCTGTCGGCCATCGCCGAGCAGGCCGCATTGGGCAGCTAGGACTTCGGACTGGTTGAAATCGGTTTTTGAAAAAATCCGATGCTCAACAAAGGGGCTTTCCAGAGAAAAAAGACTCCCGGCCGAGGATGCGGCGGGAGCCTGCCTGGAGCGCTGGAGGGGTCGCTCGGGCATCAAAAAACGTTCGGCGTATCGGTCAGCGGCGCGGCATTGGCGATCACGCGAACCGCGCGGGCCTTGTGAATGCCGGATTGCTCGGCAATGACGCGCAGGCACTCCGCACTCTCGGCGCCCCAGGCCTGCCCCTTGCAGACAAAATCGATCTCCGGCATCGGCAGCCGCGCGGTCTTGGTCGTGGTCGGCGCGCCCTTGACGATGTTTGCCGGCGGGTTCAGTGAAGCAAAGGCGGGACCAACAGTCGGCGCGAACGCCATGCCGGCGAACGCGGCGGCGCCCAGCACCACGAACAGCGCCATCGGATGGTCCTTGGCGCGCTGGCGCAGCGCCAGCTTCGGCCGCCGATCCTTGCCCTTCAGCGCTTGCAGACGGCGGTCATTGCAGGCAGTCCGGATTTTCGTATACATCGCGCTTCCCTTCGTCGATCTTCTTTTTTTGTTGAAACGAACTTAGTCGCACCTTGTAACGGACGAACGACGCACGCAAACTGACCGTGTAACAGCTTTGAAACGGGATTTCGGCGGGCACATCCGGTCATCGCAGGGGCGCGGGATCAAATCGCGCCGCCGCTCTGGCCCGGCGACGTCCGGTCGCCACCTTGAGACGCCCTCGCCTGCACCATGAGGCGCTAGTGATTACTGCGGATTAAATTCCCTGAGGATTTTCCGTGCCGCAATGCGCCCAGCCACGATTGCGCCTTCGACATAGCCCGGAAACAACGGCGACAATTCCGAGGATGCGAAATACACCGGCGGCGCGCCGGCCAGGATGGTTTGTTCGGCC
>NZ_JBVVQE010000117.1:0-11453 GCF_055811435.1 Mesorhizobium sp. WSM4837 | reverse complement strand
AGGCCGCATAGGCGTAACACGGAAACTGTCCGCGATTTGCCTTGTCTCAGTCTGGGGGTGCACTCCACAGCTGTCCGGGAATTAGCGGAACCCCTGTCCGGCTTTTGCGAAATGCGCACAACAGGAACGTTTCGGTGCTCCTGTCGACTACTATGTTTTATTACTTTGGTTGTATTCTAATGCCTTAACGAGTCAGGCTGTCTGCCAAAACATCGCGCTGGCGCATCGCCTCGGCGAGAATCGCGTCCTGATCCATTGTGGTGAGGCGGCCTTTTTCCATCACGGCCTTGCCATCGATGATAACAGTATCGACAGGAATCATCGATGAGGAGAGCGACAACAGGACTCCCATATCATCGCGCCAGGACAGATGAGTGATGTCGCGCGCCTCCCTTATTACTACATCCGCCCGCTTGCCGACCGTCAGACTGCCAAGTCGGTCGCCAAGGCCCAGATTATTGGCTGCGTTAATTGTCTGCATATAGAATGGATCAGCGTTATCCAATCGTTCCCCGAACGACGCGGAAAGGTAAAGACTTAGAAGACCGGCGATTCCAATCGGATGGATCATAATGGTGTCGACGCCCAGCGAGACACTCACCCCATTTTTGTACAGATATGGGAACCAACATTTGTTCGGCGGCGTCACTCGATAGCCGAGCGCGTTGTTGGGGCACCAAGAAAGACCCGGCTTTTCTGAAATGATAAGTTCGATGTCCGCTTCGTCAACAACGTTCATGTGAGCGAGCGTCACATTAGGGGCCAACGCACCAAGCCTCTGCATGCGAACAGCACCGGAGTCACCTCGCTTTCTTCTTTCGTCTCTAACAAATTCGGGAATGAATGATTGATGCTGCCAAAGTATGACGTTTGACTCTGCGGCCAGTTTAGCCGCTTCACGCGTGAGGTCATCCGTAGCTGTGCCCTCTCCATAGAGGCACACGTATCCACGCACCAAGGCGTTTTCATCCTCATTTCGAGCGATCTCCCGCTTGCATTGATCAATCACGCGCCCTGCATCAGCAGGGGCACGTTTACCGACCGCGTCATCATGCAACTCTGGAAAGATTTCGTCGAATGACGATAAATCATCCCAACCGAATGGCGCCGACACCATTGCACGCACTCCACATTTCGTCATCGACTCGGCGAAAGCATCCGTCTCAAAAACCGTTCCTGGCTCGAAGAAGAGCGTGAATCCCCGCTGCAACATTGAACAGGCGGCCGCGGCGGTGTACGCTGAAGTAATTCTCGGGTTGGTTGCAGCCTTGAGCGCGGCATAGTTCAGCTTCGTCTTTGCGCCGCTCTGTGGTGAGAATGGCGCGCCATGATACGCCATGCCCGTCATGTGCAGGTGCGTTTCAATGAAACCGGGATGCACCAAGGCGCCCTCCGCATCGATCTTACGGGCGGCTTGGAACCCAGAGGTTATTTCAGATTCTTGGCCAACTCCGACAATAACACCATCCTTGATGGCGATCGCACCAGGGCGATAGTGTGGCTGGTTTCTGTCGCCAGTGAAGATATCCCCATTGATGATAAGAGTATCTACGGTCTTCTTGTGCATGTCATAATCTCCTTGGTGGTCACTACTCTCATCGGTGGCGCCCATCGATTCAGAAGCCACTCGGACCGAAAGGAAGAATACTGCCATCTGCGCTGGCCCGAAAAGTCTTCTCCCGACAAGAACGTCCAGTTCGGCCGGGCAGGCTCGAAGAGCAAAGGCTCCCGCGGTCGCCAACGCATTCGGCACTCCCTTTGCAAAACTAAAACCACGGCTTCAAAAATGCTTGTCCTAGCTGATCGCACGGGCACGGCTTTGGGTTTCAACTGGGTCGCCCGCTTTCCAGAGCATGGACCATTTTCTGCGTGGCAGAAGGCGACTTGTCAGAGAACGCATACATACTATTTGTGTCAGCGATGCCAGACTGTTCTATAAAGACGGAATCCATCTCTTGAACTTGGCGAGGCAACCACCCATACACTCACCTATCACTTGAGCTTGCATCTTCGCCTGGGGCAGCTTGGACCCGAGCCGTTCACAGATTCTCAAATGCTTTGGCCCAAATGCCGCCGGTGCAGTCGCTTAGTCATTTCGATTGAGCCATTTATTAAGCTTCTTTGCCAGGACGTTCACATGCGGCGGAGCGACCATCGTATAATGGTCACCTGGCACCTCGTGAACCTCCAGACGGCCTCGCGCGAATTGCTCCCATCCAAGATCGCCATTAGGTTCATTGGTGGATATGCGCAGCCCCTTCCTGGCTGCAAAAAGAACGGACCTGCTGTCGTTGGGCCGAGGGGTATAATCACGCAGCGCTATTCTATTTGCCTCGGCAACTGTCAGGATGTGCTCGAGCTGCGTTTCGCTTATGTCGGAGACGTTGCCTGTTTGAATTCCAAATTCGAGCAAAGCAGTGACCTGACGCTCACGTTTGATGGATTTCAGCTTTCGCCAATGTTTCTTCAGGGCGGGGAATAGGATGGTTATTATCGCCACCCGCTCGCTCAACCAGTCAGGAATGGGGCTGTTGCCGAGCAAGAACTGATACCGGCCGGTTATGTACTCTTCATGCTTGTGAAGCGCTTTGGCATCGAGCAACCCAACTATTCCTATCTCGTCACCAGCATCGCGCAATTGGCAGGCCATTTCCCAAGCAATGCTGCCACCCATGGATAAGCCGACGAGCTGAAAAGGGCCGCGTGGTTGTACGCTCTTGATGGCCTCGACATACTCCCGCGCCATCTCCGGAATGCTCAGGTGAGGTCTTGCTTCACCGTTCAGACCGCGCGCTTGCAGGCCGAAGAGCGGCTGCTCCGCGCCTAGAGCTTTAGCAAGAGGCTTATACAAGAGCACATGTCCGCCAAAAGGGTGGGGGCAAAACAGAGGCGCCCGCGAACCGCCGGTTTGTATCGGCACCAATGAGCTCGGACGCGCGCTTCTACCGGTCATCGCTAGGGCCATCGCAAGCCCTTTTGGTGTCTGGTGTTCCAGCAGCAGGGAGATAGCCAATCTCTCTCCTGTGAGTTGCTCGATGCGATTGATGACGCTTAAGGCGCTCAGCGAATCCCCACCAAGATCAAAGAAGCTGTCGGCCGGGGTGACGTCATCTAAGCCCAAAATCTCCCGATAGACCGCCGCAATTTGGCGGTCCAAAGCTGCCTCACTAGATACCTCAACCACTGTCGGGCTGCGTGGTTCTTCGTTTCCAGTCGGGGCATCGACGGATATGGCAGCAGCATCGAGCCAGTAACGTTTGCGATCAAAAGGATATGGCGGGAGAGGGGTCCGCTGCGGGGGCTGACGGTCGTGCAGACCGGACCAATCAATGCGAACGCCGCAGGTCCAAAGATTGCCAAGCGTCTGTAACAGTCTTGCGTAATCGCCTTGCCCATGGTCGTCTCCTGGCAAGGCTGGAAAGGCGACGGGGCTGTGCAGGTCGCTCTTTGACTTCAACTGCTTGGCATGTCTGGTCAGGGCTGCGCCAGGTCCAATCTCAATAAACAACTCGTGACCCGATTGCACGAGCCGATCGAAAGCCAGATGAAACTGCACTGTCTCGCGCAGATTGCGGGCCCAATAGCTGCCATCAAGCGGCACGTCCGACTCAAGCCAGTCACCGAGCACCGTCGACATGAAAGGTAATCGCGGCGCGTGCAACTCGACTTCTTCCGCATGAATCGTAAACTCCGGCAGGATTGGATCGAGCAGAGACGAATGCACGGCATGGCTTGCGCGTATTCGTTTGCTGGCAATGGATCTCGCCCGCAATCGCTCATGAAACGCTGCGATCTCGGATGCGCCCCCCGAAATAACGCACTGACGCGGCCCGTTTATGGCCGCCAATGATAGGCTTTCGTTCCAGTAAGGATGGAGCTCTTCGGGTGACAGACTGACCGCAACAATGCCGCCGGCAGGCACACGGGACGTGAACTGTCCCCTTATCAATGTCAGTCGAATGGCATCAGGTAACGAGATGACGCCCGCAATATGAGCGGCGGCGTATTCACCGATGCTGTGGCCGACCACAGCTGCAGGGAAAATGCCCCACGAGATGAAGAGCTTCGCCATTGCATACTGCGTAGCGAAGATGACGGGCTGTATAATGGCTTCTAGCTGAGGCTCAAGCTCGCCATCGGATTTGCCTTCACCGTAGAGCAGGGGGCGGAAATCAACATGCGCGAACTCTTCAAGCCACTTTGCGCATTCATCGATGGCGCTGCCGAATACCGGCTCTTCTTCATAAAGCTCGCGACCCATTCCAATCTGCTGCCCGCCTTGGCCGGAGAACATGAACACGATGCGGTGTTCACTGCTTGACACCTCTCGCGACGTGCCGCCCTGCAGCGCAGACTGATCGAGTTGGTCGGCCAGTTCCAACAGATCGGATTCCACAAAACTTGTGCGATACTTGAGAGCTGCCCGACCCTTCTGCAAGGTGTATGCGATATTTGCTGCGCTGTGCTGAACATCGCTTTGACGCATAAAACCGGCCAGTCGCCGAAGCATTTCGGTGAGTGCCGACCTGCTCGCCCCCGATACTGGAAATACGTGCAGCCCGCGACCGCCGTGCTCATCGGGTCGCTGCGGAGCCTCCTCGAGAACCGTGTGCGCATTCGTGCCACCAATACCAAATGAGCTCACACCGCCGCGCCGTGGCTCATCACCCTTGGGCCAAGCGGTGCTGGTCCTGTTCACGAACACGGGGCTCTCCTGAAAGTCGATATTTGGGTTGGGCTCGTCGAAATGTAGGCTAGCGGGAATGACGCCCCTGTTCAGCATTGTGGCGAGCTTGATCAATCCCGTTACACCCGCTGCGGCGTCGAGATGGCCGACATTTGTCTTCACCGAACCTATTGCGCAGAATTGTTTCCTCGCGGTGTGGGAACGGAAGGCCTTGGTCAGGGCAGAGATTTCGATGGGGTCTCCAAGATACGTTCCCGTACCATGCGCCTCCACATAACCAATAGTGTCCGCAGAGACGTCAGCATTGGTGAGGGCGGCTTGAATCACTGCAGCCTGTCCGTCAACGCTAGGGGCGGTGAACCCTACCTTGCCGGCGCCATCATTGTTGATGGCGGTCCCCTTTATGATTGCCCAGATATAGTCGCCGTCTCTGCAGGCATCGCTCAGCCGCTTGAGAACAACGGCCGCAGCCCCGCTGCCACTCACTGTTCCTTGTGCTTTAGCATCGAACGCACGGCAGTGGCCGTCAGGAGACAAAATGTGGCCTTGTTGATGTAGATAGCCTTTTCCATGGGGTAGGGAAATTGATGCGCCGCCCGCCAAGGCCATGTTGCACTCATTGCTACGCAGGCTCTGGCAAGCGAGGTGAACGGCAACCAGCGAAGTGGAACAGGCCGTCTGAACTGACACGCATGGGCCGGTCAAGTTGAGCTTGTAGGCAATGCGCGTCGCGGTGAAATCGTGGCCATTAAGAATACGGATCTGCAACTTCTCTGAATCCAGCAGGTCCCGGCCTGTTTCGCGCTCAGCGAGATAGTGGTTGGCCCCCACGCCGGCAAACACACCGACTCGGCCCTCGGCGGTCTCGCGCGATCCGTATCCTGCATGATCGAGCGCCTGATACGCCGTTTCAAGCAGGATTCGCTGTTGCGGGTCCATCCACGCTGCTTCCTTAGGCGAGATGCCGAAGAACGCTGCGTCAAATAGATCAATTCCGCTGATAACGGCTTCGCGCCTCACATAATTAGGTTTGCAAAAAATGTCGGGAGCGACGCCAGCTTCTTGCAATGTCTGTTCACTCAGATCCGCGATGGACTCCATACCGTTAGCCAGATTGGTCCAGAATTGATCGACGTTCTCCGCCCCCGGGAATCTGCCCGCCATACCTATGATCGCAACAGCGTTTCGGTCCTGTTTGGGCTCGCGTCTGCTTCCGGCCCAACCGAGTTTGTTCTTTAAATCTTCAATTAGTTGAGGTGCATCTGGAGTTGCGGCCAAATGCGCAGCGAGCGTTTTTATGGTGGGGTGCTCGAAAAAATCCAGAATCTTGCATTCAATGCCCAAACGATCGTGGATACGCGCCTGAACTTGGACGACGGCCAGGGAATGTCCGCCTACATCGAAGAAATTATCTTCAACGCCAACGGAGTCCAGCTTCAGCACGTCCTTCCATATCTCGGACAGTTCCGTCTGCAACCCACCGGTCGGTAAAGTTGCGGCCTTCACTTTCGAGGCGTTTCTCGGCTCGGGAAGAGCACGCCGATCGATCTTACCGCTACGATTGGTCGGTAGCTGCGGGAGGAATACGAACTGTGAGGGAATCATGTAGCTAGGTAGGACGTTGCGCAAAAAGGACTGAAGTTCATCGGCATCCTCTGAACTCTCCCGCCGTCTCACCACATAGGCTATCAGGCTCGCATTGTCATCGAGACGGTGTGCCGACGTAACGCAGCATGCTTTGACGCTTTCGTGGTCCATCAGGCACTGCTCGATTTCGCCAAGTTCAACCCGCATGCCACGGATCTTGATCTGTCCGTCTTTCCGGCCCAGGAATTCAATCGTGCCATCCGACCGATACCGGGCACGATCCCCAGTCCTGTAGAGCCTGGATTGCGGCGCATCATCGAACGGGTTTGACCGAAAAAGCTCGCCCGTGAGTTCATCGCGATTGATGTAGCCGCGGGCTATGCCGACGCCCCCGATGTAAAGCTCACCGATTGCGCCAACCGGTGCCGGATTACCGTAGCGATCCAGGATGTAAGTCTTGCTATTGATTACGGGGCGCCCAATGTGTGGCTTTTGTCCGTCGGCTTTCACCTCCGCCCTTATGCAATAAACTGTCGTTTCGGTGGGGCCGTACGAATTGAAGATGCGGCGGTTCTCACCCCATCGCTCAATGAGACTCGACGGCAAGGGCTCTCCACCTGATTTGATCACGGTGAGATCAGGAAGATCAATCGATGGCAATGAGGCCCATGCTGTCGGCGTAAGACCGGCAGCGGTGATGCGTTCACGGTGCATGAACTCGACAAGCTCTGCTCCAGGCAGCGACGCTGAAGGAGGCGCCAAGCACAATCGACCGCCAGAAGATAGGGCCAGTATGAAATCAAATAGCGATGCATCAAATCCGCAGGACGCGAACTGCAGTACCCGGCTGTCCGGCCCCAGCTGATAGGTGCGCCTTAGATCCTCCGCCATGTTGCAGGCGCTGCGATGTTCAATCATCACGCCTTTCGGCTGCCCCGTGGAACCGGACGTATAGATCACGTACGCCACATCAGTGGGGCTGGCGGGGCAGTGCGGAGGCGTGGCTTCATGCAAACCGATTTCGGTGTGGTCCCTGTCCAGGAGAACCACCGCGCATCCACTGGCACCTTCAATGCTTAGCTCTGATAGGGCTTTCCCGAACGTCTGTTCTATAAGGTCCGCTTTGCTGATGACCGTAGTGGCGCCCGCATCGCGAATCATGAAGTGCAGGCGCTGGATTGGGAGTCGCGGATCGAGAGGAAAATAGACGGCCCCCGCCTTCAAAACCGCCAGAAAGCCGACAATGAGATCGCATGAACGCTCAACGAGAACGCCGACCGCGTCTCCAAGCCGGACACCCTTGGAAATCAGATGGCGGGCAAGCCTGTTTGCCCTTTGCTCAAGTGCGGCATAGCTGAGCGCCTCCGATGGACAGCTCACAGCGATATTGTCTGGGTAAGTGGCTGCCCGCGCTTCGATCAGGTTGTGCAGGCAAATGTCGGACGGAAAGGGGGCGGCTGTCTCGTTCCAGGCGTGCAGAAGCTGGTGCTCTTCCTCTGGCGTCAGAAGACTATAGTTGCCTATCCGACGCACTGGCTCATCTGCAATGGCTTCCAACAGCAAACAATAGTGCCGCGCCAGCCGCTCGATGGTGCTGCGATCCCACAGATTCGCATTGTATACGACGTAGAGGCGGACGCCTTCTTTTCCGGCCAGAATTCGGACATCAAGATCGATCCAGATATCGGTCTCGCAAAGTCGGATTTGCGCAGGTAAGCCGGAGAGGTCTACGTCGCATGGCCTGAAGCCAAGAGAACTCACCGCCTCCGGAATGAAGTTGAAAACTGCTTGCGCGAGCGGATTGCGATCAGGTGCAGGGGGGAGCTTGAGCTTCTCCAGCAAGAGGGGAAGAGGGAAATACTCGTGGCTGCGCGCGCAACTCATCAGATGATGCACTCGTTGCAAATGGTCCAGGAAAGTGGGATTTCCGGAAAGATCCTGCCGTAGGGCGGCAAGAGTCACAAAGTGGCCGAACGTCTTGTTTCCTGCCGGACGACCGAGGCGCGGCACGTAGAGAGTGATATCGTCCTGGTCGCCATAACGATGCAGCAGGACGTAATAGGCAGCAAGCAGGAAGGTGGCGAGCGTTACTTTTTCTCTATGGGCCTGTCGCTCCAGGCGCGCGATTAACGGCATCTCTATATCCAGTGAGAAAACCGATCCAGTATGCGTGGCAAGCGCAGTTCGTGGTCTGTCGGTCGGAAGGGCCAGCTCAGGCTCATGATCGCCAAACTGGCTGCGCCAGTAGGCCCACATGCGTTCTCCGTCGTCGCCGGCAAGGAGGCGTTCCTGCCAAGCTACGTAGTCCCCGTAAGAGGCCGCAGTGGTCAGAGCCGGCATCTCTGTGTTGGCGCAGCACGCTTGATAGAGCCCGCCGAACTCGCGCAGGAAGGTGCGAATGCTGTAGCCGTCGGAAATGATATGATGGAAGTTGAGGAGGAGAATCTCCTCTGTGGCACTGCGGATGAAGAGGTGCGCGCGAAAGACCGGCCCATCTTCCAGTTCGAAAGGGGAGCGAGCTTCCGCCGCGATAGATTGATGGAAGTCTGCCTCTTCGACCCCTGGCAATCGAACGACATGAAAGCTCAGAGAGGCTGTCTCATGAATGCGTTGAACGACGTACTCGCCTTCCTGGTGAAAGGTCGTGCGCAGCATTTCATGGCGATCGATCAATGCCTGGAGCGCGCGCCGCAAGGCAGCAATGTCAAACGGCGCCTTTATGCGCAACTCGATCGGCAGATTGTATTCGCTACCGGTTGGTCTTTTTTGATGATGTAGCCAAAGACCCATTTGGCCATGCGAGAGCGGACGGGTGAGGTAGTCCATTGGTTTCTCCAGCCTCTTGCAATGCGGAGAAACTACATGTTTTTTTTGGAATCGGTGTGAATATCATGTTAAGTTATTACAAAATTTGTATTGCATAGAGGACATTATTGATAAATAATTATAAATATTTTGAGTAGAATATGAATTCTGCGTACCCCAATTATGAACAAAATACGCAAAAAAAGAATACGATCATTATGTAGATATGTCACGACGTTGAAGTGTTTCGTACATCCCTAGAGCACGTCCTGTGATCGATGAATCGATTGTGATGTGACAGCTGCGTTTTTGTGCTGATTCAACATCCACCTCGATGGAGGTGGACAATGGGAAGAGCATTGAGCGGGGATCTTCGATCGCGGGTTTTGAAGGCTTCGGACGAGGGCACATGTCGGCGCGGCAAGCGGCGGCGCGGTTCGGCGTGGGAGTGTCCAGCGCGATCCGCTGGATTGCGCGGCGAAGATCGGCGAACTGGCGCCCCGCCCGCAGGGCCGCCGCCGCCTCCAGCCTCGATGCGCATGGCTCAAGGCGCTGCCGCTGATCCGCACCGACTGCTCGTCGACGAGCCCCTCCACCATCTTGTTCAGCGTGATGTCCTTGCGCTCCTCGATCAGCCCGACGATGAAGGCTTCAGCCTGGCTTCGCCGCCAACGGCTGGACATTCAAAAAAAGTCCGCGCACGCACTGGAGCAGGATCGCCCCGACGTGCTGAAGCGGCGCCGGGACTGGTTCGACGGCCAGCTCGACCTCGATCCGGCGAAGCTCGTGTTCATCGATGAGACCGGCCTCTCCACAAAGATGGCCGCCCGCGTGGAAGAGCGCCGCGCGGCGAGCGCTGCCGGACCGGCGTGCCGCATGCCACTGGAAGACCACGACCTTCACCGGAGCGCTGCGGGGCCGCCGGCGTGCGCGACGCGATTGAGGCCGCAGGCGCGAGGCTGCTCTACCTGCCGCCTTACCGTCCCGACTTCAACCCGATTGAGAACGCCTTCGCCAAACTCAAGGCGCTGCTGCGAGCAAAGGCCGAGAGAACCATCAAGGCTTTGTGGGACGCGGTCGGCGCGGTCGTCGACCTCTTCACCCCAGCCGAATGTGCCATCCACTTCAAAGCCGCAGGATATGAACCGGATTAAACAGGACGCGCACTAGACATCGATGCCGTGCGGGGCCGTCCACCCCAACAGGCGGCCTAACGTCCACCACGAAGAGAAGCGAGTGACCCGCGGGCGACATGACATGGTCCGAAAAAATATCAGAAGAGATTGACCTCAACGAACCCAAGCAGAGAAAGCCCTGCTAAACTAAGCTAACTCCGTATCCTTGTCACCAATTCGATCCACAACGCGATACCCGTCGAGAGGGCTTCGTCGCAAAAATCATAGCCCGGATTATGAAGTGGGGCGGTCATTCCGTTGCCCATGAAGATGAACGCGCCCGGTCGGGCCTCTAGCATATAGGAGAAGTCCTCAGCGCCCATTAGGGGCTTCATGTCGCGTTGGACGGCGGCGTCCCCGGCCACATGGGCCGCTGCGTCGCTTAAAATACGCGCCTGGACAGGGTGATTGACTGTAGATGGGTAGCCACGGCGATATTCCAGTTCGGCCTCTGCACCAAATGCCCGGGCGATCGAGCCAGCAACGGTCCGGATGCGCTCCTCGACTATGTCGCGGTTGCTGTCTGATAAGGTGCGGACGGTACCTTTCAGTACTACTTCCGAAGGAATCACGTTGTACGCATCGCCAGCGTGGATGGATGTGACTGAGAGCACGACCGGGTCAATAGGATCGACGCTCCTTGACACAATCGTCTGCAGTGCACTGACCACGTCGTTGGCGATCGGGATCGGGTCTATGGTTTCATGCGGCCGTGCCGCATGCCCGCCTTTGCCGAGAATCTTGATATCGAATCGATCGGACGCGGCAAGCATGACGCCGTCAGAAAGTGCGAAGGTGCCGACGGCCATGCCCGGCATGTTATGCAGTGCATAGACCTCCTCAATGCCATACCTTTCGAAGAGGCCGTCCTCGGCCATTATCTTGGCACCGGCGCCACCCTCTTCCGCTGGTTGGAAGACTGCTACCACTGTGCCGGTAAAAGCTCGTGTCGCGGCAAAGTGTTTCACGGCCCCAAGCAAGATCGCCATATGCCCGTCATGCCCGCATGCATGCATTCGTCCGGGCACGGTTGAGGCATATGCCAGGCCGGTCGCCTCAAAGATGGGGAGAGCATCCATATCGGCGCGAATGCCGATGGTCCGGCTCGCCGGTAGGGTTCCGCCCCGGATCACCGCCACGACCCCGCTTCGTCCGATGCCGGTCGTGACTTTGTCGCACCCGAAGCTGCGAAGGAGGTC
>NZ_JBVVQE010000116.1:0-11898 GCF_055811435.1 Mesorhizobium sp. WSM4837 | reverse complement strand
GCCTGACCTAATGGCAACTTGATCGTCATAGAAGAATGCGCCGTTGCCAGGCGCAAGGAGGACGTCTTTGATCTGCACTTCAGTTCGCTCGATTTCTGCCGGTCTGCGTTGACGGCCCGGAGGCAGTTGGAACCGTTGCCCGCCAAGTATGCGCCACTAGGCATCGAGTTCGCCAATATAATGTCCCGGCCGCTGCCATCGCGTTTTGAGATGACGCCGCCTGCCCAAGGAAACCGCCGATCATATAGTCGTCATTAGAAGCGAGATCGACTTGGCGAAGAACGGTTTCAGATTCATTTACTTGGATCCGGATGGGACAGTGGCTGTGCGCCGCCGCTGGACGCACGCAGATTTTTGAAGTTCACCACTGAGCATCGCCCGATCGCCTTGGAGGTGACGTATCACGTCACTGTTGTTCGCCGGAACCGTGTCCCCCGTTTACGGCGGCGAGGTGGTTAGCGGTGCCATATCGCGGCTATAGGTTTTATTGGCTGGCGGCAGGCTGTAGGTCGGGAAGCTTCGGAACCATCTCGCTGCCAGATGACGACAATACAAAAACTGCATTTGACGCGAGCCGACCGGTAATTGGATCGTGTCCCGCTAAGTGGTGTAGCTCGGCGGGAAACGATCGGTCGGAGCGATGGGCAGGGTGGCGGGCGCAGATGAGGATCCAATTTCGCCAGCGGCATTTGCGCCGCTCAGAAACCCGACCTTTCGTTCGATCTGGCTCGCCACGCAGGTTTCGAGTCTCGGTTGGCTGATGCAGACTGTCGCCATCAGCTGGCTGATGGCAACAGTCTCGACTTCCGATTTGATGGTTGCGCTGGTGCCGGCGTCATCGACGCTGCCCGCGTTCATCCTATCCGTCTTCGCCGGGGCTCTCGCCGACAATTTCAGCCGTCGCAGGGTCATGTTCGCCGGCCGATGCCTTATGGCGATGGCATCTGCGATGCTGACCGCTTTTGTGGCGCTGGGCTTTGTCGACCCGTGGATGATCCTCGGCTTTAGTTTTTTGATTGCATGCGGCGGTGCTCTCAACGATCCCGCCTGGCAAGCGTCGGTTGGCGATATCGTGGAGCGACGTCATATTCCCGCTGCGGTCACCCTGCTCTCTCTCGGCTTCAATACTGTCCGGACAGTGGGTCCGGCGTTCGGTGGCATCGTGGTTGCCTCGTTCGGGCTTGTGACGGCTCTCGCCGTGACCACATTCAGCTATCTGGTACCTCTGGGGACGATTTGGCGCTGCAAGTGGAAGATTCGGTCCTCACCTCTCCCGCGTGAGTCGATGAGGATGGCGATCTATGACGGGCTGCGCTTCACGGCAATGTCTTCCGAGATCAAGGCTGCGAGCGCGCGCGGAACCCTCTTTGGCCTGGCGAGCATCGCCATACTCGCGCTGCTGCCCTTGGTTGTCCGCGATCAGCTGGGAGGAGGACCGCTCGCCTATGGCGCCCTCATGGGCGGCTTCGGAACGGGCGCTGTCATCGCCGGCATCTCCAACAACATGTTCAGACGGATCTTGTCTCAAGAATGGCTGATGAAGCTCTCCTGCGTCGCCTGCGCGGCGTGCACCCTCTCTCTTGCGCTGACCTCGTCGATAGCAGTGGCAGCAATTGCGCTCGCCTTGGGTGGCGCCGGTTGGGTCACCGCCTGGTCCGGGCTTGGTGTAAGCGTGCAACTGGCGAGCCCGCGCTGGGTCGTGGGGCGCACCATCTCGATCTACTATGCATTGATAGATGGCGGCATAGCGGCCGGCAGTTGGGTGTGGGGCATGGTGGCCCAAAACTATTCCCTGACCTGGGCGCTGGATGGTTCCGCGGGAGCTCTGATGTTGGTCGCTGGAGCCGGTGTTCTGTTTCCTCTTCGCGAGCGCCACGAGTCAGAACCCGATCCTTTGGAGGAATTCAACGCCCCGGCAGTCGCGCTTGAGCTGAAGCCGAGAAGCGGTCCCATCGTTGTCAAGGTTGAGTATCTGGTACTCGACGAAAATGTCGAGGCTTTCCTGGACCTCATGCGCGAGCGCCGGCATGTACACAGCCGCGTCGGTGCTCGGCACTGGACTCTCCAGCGCAACCTTCAAAGGCCTTTGCAATGGACAGAAACATTCCGCACGCCAACTTGGACCGACTACCTTCGCCTCAACCATCGTCTCACGGAAGCGGACAAGGAACTGGACGAAATGATCCTCCTCCTCCACGAAGGAGAGCTTCCACCTCAAATCACGCTGTTGATCGAGCGGCCGACAGCCCCTGCTGGCAGAACTGAGCAATCGACGCCTTATTTTCCCCGCCATTGACGCTGGTACGAGGCACACTTACCAAAACTGAACGCTAACATGCGGCGACCCAGCGTTAACCGCGAAGAGAACCACAGCGCCGGCAGGAACTTGGATAAGGAAAAAAGGAACTTGCAGTCAGATCTCTGATGGCTCGGCAGCTTGCGGTTGATCCGGCCCGGAAGCCAAGATGGCGTCCCACATGAGTTCTGAGGCAATCGCGCCCAGATCCCCGACGTTCATTCCACCGAAAGCCGAGGGGGCGATATCTGAGCGTTGCTCGCCGACCACTTGACCTGTTGAATCAGCATAGAGGACATCACCGTCGCCAATGGTTGCGAAAGGCTGGATCGCGCGAGCCATTGACGTGTGTACCTAAACCGCAAGACGCTGCAGTTCCGCACAGTTCTGGACCTCGCGTGTGTGAAGTTGCCTTATTCGAATGCCGTTTGGTGTCCAGCCGCAGGTCGCTCTTCAGCCAATTTCGTCGCGATGGGCGCGCCGGTCAAATATGGAATATTGCCGAGGTCCATCTGCGATCAAGATGGACTTTGTCCTGCGGAAAAGCCGGAACGGCCGCCATGCGCGCCGCAAGTCTTCGAACCGGCGGATATTGAGGGAGCAGCACGCAAGAAGAGCCGCGGCGAACGGACAGGGACAATCTACCTGATCGCACTGGAGGCGGTGCGGCGCCTCAATGCCCCAGTTCGATATCGAGCGCGAGATCAACGGATTGAGTGCCAAAGCGCGTGCCCGCTCCCGCCAGAAGCGCAGCGCTCCACTGATGGATGACCTCACGCCAGGCTGATCGCCCAGCTTGCCAAGCTCTCGCGCAACCACGGTCTGGTCAATGCCATCAACTACATGCTGCGCCGCTGGCCGGCGTTCACCCGCTTCCTCACGATGGCAGAGTTTGCATCACGAACAATGCGGCGGAACAAGCCCCACCTCGAAATGCGAGCCGCCGATCCTTGAACTCGATTTTCGCCCCAAGTCCTAGGGCGATACCTTTCGCGAATGCCCCAATCTGGCATTCTGCGAAGCCGCGCAAGGGATGGTCGAAGGGTCTTGAAGGTGCCGGCTATCACTATTAGCGCGCTGCAGGATGAGGTTCATCGCCAGAGGTGACCCTCCTGCCAACGAACAGGAGAATCAACGTGAAGATCATCCTGATCCGATCAATCCGAAGAAAGATCGCGACAAGAACTTGCGCGTGGCGCATGACCTCATGCGGATGCCCCAAGAACTGATAAACGGACATCATCCTTCTACCAGAACATTTTTGCATATTACGCGCCCGCTCGCACGCTTGGTCTTCGGTGGCGCCATGGGCATGCCTCTTCCAGGTCGCGCGAGATACGCACCAACGCTGCCTCGTCACCGAAACGGCCGACGATTTGAATGCCTATTGGCAAGCCGTTAGCGCTATGGGCCAACGGTAGCGACACCGATGGATGCCCGGTGATATTGAATACACCCATGTACCCATAGATCGCGGTCGCAGCATCCGCATCCATGAATTCCACGGCGGAAACCGTCGGATGGGTAGTACAGTAGATGGCTCCGTGCGGCGGGGCAACGATCGGCATCGTAGGCGTCAACAATATATCGAAGGCATCGATCGCCTCGCCGACACGGAACCGGAATCTCCGGATATCTTCAAGTAGGTCTCCGATGGAAGCAGGTGGACGGTTTCGGCCGTGTTCATAAAGCTTGAGATTGACCGGTTCCAAGGTGGCCGCGTCCAGTGTTCGGCCCATGGCCCGCGCCGCATCTTCAATTGCTTTTGCACTGAGTGCGCGGCTGCCGTGCGAGATCCTCGTCCTCTCCTCGGGATTATATGGCGGGTCGATCTCCGTAGTTAGATGGCCCATTTCCTCAAGAAGCGAGGCAATCGTATCGACTGCTTGAAGGACCTCCGGCTCGACGTCAGACCCTCCCCATTTGGTTCGCGCGACTCCGACGCGGAGAGTGCCGGTAGGTCGAGATAGCTCGTCCAAGTAAGGGCGGCTAGGCTGGGCGATGATAAATGGATCTCCGGGATGAGGACCCGAAAAGACGTCTAATGCGGCGGCCATATCGCGCACCGTCCGACAGAGAACAAATGTTCGGCTAAAGCCAAACCACGAGTCTTGGTCGTTCGGCCCACCAGATACACGCCCGCGGGATGGGTTCAGCCCGACAAGGCCGCACCAGGAAGCGGGAATGCGAATTGATCCGCCGCCGTCGCTGGCATGTGCAATAGGAGTGATGCCGGCCGCAACCGCCGCGGCAGCTCCCGAGGACGAACCTCCCGCGGATCGTTCCATATTCCACGGATTGCCGGTAATGCCATTGAGAAGGGATTGGCTCATTCCTGAGGTACCAAGCTCCGGGAGTGTTGTTCTCCCGATTGTACGGAGCCCTGCATCTCGCGCGCGACGAAAATAAAAGCTGTCGGTCTGGGGGCGATAGCCTTCGAACAGACGGCTCCCCTTTTCCTGAAGGCGGCCAGCTTCGGTAGCGCCGATATCCTTGCGAAGGAACGGTACGCCGTGAAAGACGCCTCCGTCCGCGCCCGTAACAGTCTCGGCATCTTGATAGATCTCGATGACAGCATTGATGCGAGAGTTGATCTCGTCATGCGCCTCGCGGGCTAGTCGCGTCAATTCCACGGGCGTCACCTCGCCGGCCTTCACAAGAGAGGCTAAACCGGTGGCATCTTGCTCAACATATTCGCTCAATCTCATTTGGATAGCTCCCTGGTTACCAATTCATCGAAGGTTCGCGCGATATGTTCTCGACAAGCCCTTGTTCGCCCGCCCGAAGACTTGGATATTGATCAGTTAATCCGCGCAAGGTGGGTCTATCGACCATGACCGAAGCGTTCGGCTCTCGTCTCCAACAACTGCCTGTTCGATGCAGGAATTTAGAAGCCCCTGAGCAGGAAGGTTTGTGCCGGGATAATTCGTTGACCAGGCGAGCGCGGGGCAAAGAAGAAGATTCCGAGCAGAAGCGCTGCCGGAGCCAAGCAAGAGCGAGGCTTCGTGATTGTGGACCGGCCACGCGATGGCCGGGCTCATGGCACGGGAACAAGGTAGTCACGAGCTGGCTACCCATTGGACCCAGCGCTCGACGAGCACTTCGGTCTTAGTTTTGCCGGAAGGGAATTGCGCCTGCCAGTATGCCAGGTCGCGGAAGAATAGTTTGTCAATGTTCTCGGGCGAGGCAGCGCGATTGAACGGACCATAAAGATGAGATTGTTGAGACGAGTTTGCGCCTGCGCGGAGGCTTCGGTAAGCCACAAACCGCAAGGCCACGGCCCGGTTTTTCGTGTCCTTCGTCACGACCCAGTGAAGCGGGCTAAGCTCCGCTTCGTTCCACTGGTAATCAAGGGGCGCGCCCTGAGCCTTAAGGAATTCCATTGTGCCATTCCATGCCCTGGCTATCGCCACCTGATGATCCGCCAAGAACTGGCCTACGTCGCCCTGACAGCGATGGTCGAGACCAATCTGCGAAGGATGTAGGCAGCCATTAGGCTCAGGCCTTCTGCATGTTCCACATTGGGAAACCGTACCCGCCAGTTACCGAGAGGAGACCGGTGAGTGTCTTGCGGTGCGCGGTTGGCCGAACAATTTGACCCAGCAGAACGGAGCCAACGAAGTCCCACCATACTCCTTGCATCTTGCGGGCCAGTGCCTGGCGCTCTTCGAGCGTTTCGACATCTGCCCATTTGGTTCGAAGAGCCTCATATTCGTCGCTCTTCGGCCAGCCGAACCAGTCCTCGTCGCCATTTGCGAGCAAAAAGCCAGTGCTGATCGGGTTGCCGAGGCTGTAATCGGGATAGTTCGAGATAAAGATGTTCCAGCCGCCATTCTCGATAGGCCCCTTGTTCGCCCGACGCTGGGTAAGCTCTCCAAAGGTCATAGGCTCAAGTTCGGCGTTAACTCCAATTTTGCGCAGTGTGTCCGCCAGAAGCTTCGAGGCATTGCTCGCCTCCGCCCAACTCGTGGGTTGGAGGATGACGATCTTGTCGCCGGCATACCCGGCTTCCTTGAAGAGCTGCTTGGCTTTTTCCGGGTCGCCTTCCTTTTTATACCACCCCGTATTTTCGTCGTTTGAATAGGGCGTACTGTTTCCAAATATCGACGTAACGGGGTGGACGTAATTTGGGTCGGGGTTCATGATGCGCAAGAACGCTTCCTGGTCGATCAAGTGAAGCATCGCTTGACGCGCCTTCACGTTGTCGAACGGCGGCCGCAGGAAATTCATACGCACAAAATATGCATCGCCCGACTTTGTTAGAATCTGGAGTTCAAGGTTGGGATCGCTCTCGATCATTGGGAAAAGATCGGCGGGTGGCGCCCAGATGAAATCGACCTCACCCGCCTGCAAGGCAGCGACAGCAGTCTGCTGATCGGCGATATTGTTCCAGACGACGCGATCGACCTTGGCGACCTTCCCGCCAGCGAACCCGTTGGGCGGCTCCTTGCGTGGTACGTATTGTTCATTACGGTCGTAGGTAAAGCTCGCACCCGGCTTCGCAAGAGCCTCATTGAACTTGAACGGTCCCGATCCGATATTCGAGGTCACCTGCTCGGTTGCGGGATGATCTGCATCCTTCTGGCGCATGATAGGCAGAACCCCCCCCACCATCGTATCGAGCAGGATCCCCAGCGGCTCCTTCAGAGCAATTGTGAAAGTTTGGTCGTCCTTCTTCGAGATATCCCGGGCCCGCGCCATGATCAGTTTTCCACCGGCATCCACCTGGCCCCATCGGCGGATCGAGGCCACACAGTCCGCCGCAGTGACGGGGCTGCCGTCGTGAAAGTGTAGACCCTCCCGGAGCTCGAACGTATAGGTCTTCTTGTCATCAGAAACGCCCCACTTCCTCACCATTTGCGGCTGCGGCATAAGCTTGGAGTCGAGTGCGAACAGCGTGTCGTAAACCGCCAAGCCATGCATGTAGGTGATGTTGGCCGTCGATAAGATCGGATCGAAGACGCGGACGTCCCCCATCACCATACGGACGGTCCGCGCGTCGGCTGGCGATGTCTGCGCTCGAAGCAGCGATGGGATCAATAAACCCGTCCCGGCGGCCATGCCCGCTTTGATGAGGTTGCGTCGAGGGATTTTCATGTTGCAGTCCCCTTTTTTGCCAGTCTCGCGGTTGACCCTGCCTAGTTGCTGGATGAAACCTGAAGCGGTCGGCGGTCGCTTGGGGCGCACACTTAGCATCCGTTCCTGCAGTCTTTAGGCAGCTCGCGTTGTGGGATCTTGGTTGCGAGTGGAATTCACGGATCCGCACTTCCTACCGATCTTGATTAGGCGATGACCGCTCTATCCGCTTGATGCTGGCGCCACATTTCCGGCTTCGCACTTCGTCCGAGAATGGCGGCGAAGCCCGCCGACGAGAAAGACAGCGCCCGACCGCGACAGCCGAGGACGACGCCTGCATGTAGCGCCTGCGGGTATACCAAAGGCTCATCGTTTCCTTCCCGTTCTACGATTTTTGGCTATTTGTTGGTTTTCGATTGCCGCAGTGCTTGTGTCAAATTCAGTCTTGATATAGCGATCATCGAGTTCTGATATGAGCCAAGATGGAGTAACGGGCCGCTAAGTCATCCGCTCGCTGCGCTACGGCGCTCTCATAATGGTCGCGACTGAATGTGCGCAAGGCAATACTGGCACCGAGGCAAAAGCCGGTGCAAGTGTTTCCACAAGCTGGCTGGTGTGCTGCGCGTCTGTTGTCTGACGACGATCGGTCACGCTCTCCTCCGAGGATTGGTTACCGCACGATCGTGCACCTTCCTCCTTCTGTTTAGCGGGCGTCAGCCGAAGCCTGCCCCCAGCGCCGTATCGAGGATTGTCCTGAGTCAATCAGGTCGCGCAGCACGCCAGCCAAGTTGTGACGTCGGTCCTGCTGATTTCTCCTTTGCTGTCATCCGCGCTCGTTGGGCTTCGCAAGACTCCCGGGGGAGGATGAGGACTGGCTCCACGAGATCGGCATCGAGATGGAGCCCGAGGACGGCCTCATCGGCGTCCATGGCGTCGACTACACGATCGCTTTCAGCGACTTCGGCATCGAGATGCCTGCGTGGGATAAGCAAGATCATTCAACTGCGAAGCTTGCTTTCGACAGCTCTATGCATTTGTCCGCGAGTATTTGTGTCGGGTCAATGAGGCGAATTGCCCGATGAACAGTGGCTGGCAGTTGGATAAGAGGGAGTTCAGTGCAGCCTAGGATAATCGCGTCTGCAGACTGATTCTCGAGGGCCCTTATCACTTCTATTAGCTGATCAACGCATGCACCTGATGTGAAACCGGCTTTAACGCCGGTCGCTCCGTAGATTGCGTCCATTAATTTTGTCTGATCGCCAGCGTGCGGAATGAGCGGTTCGAGACCGACCGCACGCAAGGCGTTTTGATAGAGGTCGCTCTTTATCGTCCCCGATGTCGCCAAAATTCCGATTTTAAGAGGCGATGGTTTCAACTTCTTGATCCGATCTGCGGTCTCTGCGAGCATGCTGATGACCGGAATATCAAGATGTCGTTGAATCCTATCCACGTAGGCATGCGCAGTATTGCACGGGATGGCGATGAGGTCGGCTCCGCCTCGCTCGAGCTTTTTTGCGGTCGAATACAGGGCAAGGGTCGGATCAAGCCCTTTATCGATGAGGTTTGCAGTTCGGTCCGGAATCTGCGGATTATGCTCGACGAGCATCTTGACGTGGTCCTGGTCTCTGGCAGCGTGAGTTGCAGCGACAACCTTTGACATGAAGTCAATCGTCGCTGCCGGCCCAATTCCGCCAAGTACCCCGATCTTGAAGGGCCGCGGTTTCACTTCCGCCGTCTTCTCCAAGGCGTAGCGAGCGTAAATTTCGTTGCTGGGCACGATTGGAATTGGTCCGATTTCTCGCTTTCCGCGAAGGATCAAGGGAAGCTCTGTCATACCCGGCAGAATCACCTCGGCTCCCTGCGCAACTAAACTTTTCACCGCGCTGTCTATGGCGACTTCAATGGTAGCGGTCGGCCCTCCGGCCTTGAACCCGGACGGGCCGTAAATCGCCTCCATCATCACACCTTCAGCCGGTTGACCAAGATAGATCGCCTCCCTTTTTGGTCCGATCAGCCGATTGAACAGCCCCTTCATTCGCACATACGGTGTGGTCAGCACGCCGATACGTCTTGCATCGGCGAACCTTTCGTGTAGGTGCTCGCCAATGGCGTCGGTCATCGAAACGAGTTGCAGGTCAAATTCGGGGCGCAATTCTTCCAAGAAGGTATGCGTTATGAAGCAGGGGAGCACCGCGGCCTCGCAGCCATTCTTAACCATACGGTTGAGGGCATCGAAAACATAGAACTTTCTGCTGGTCGGAGAATAATCGCGGCTCCCGACTGAGCTGGCTTCGATCAACGGCTTCTGTTCGAACACAATTTCGCGGTGGTCGGCCTCAGATTTGACCGGTGTCAGGCTCACCAGCTGATTGAGGATATCTGCTCCCGCTCGAGCGCCCAGTCCCCCAATAATGCCGAGCTTGAGTGCGTGCCTAGGCTTCATTTTGCCTCAGCCTTTAAGCCAAACCTTTGAGCGATATGACTAGGTTGACGGGCACGCCAATGCGGGAACTTCGTGGCATGCTTTGGCACTACGAATGTTTCCCCTCCACTGACTTCATCAATCGTTTCGCTGACCATCACGCTTGATCTGCCCCGTTTTATCCCCAGCGAAGAACGGTGGCTGGTGGGTTGTGCACCGAGATAACTCCGCGAGGATTCGTATCCATGAGCGAATTCCCTTGTGGAAGCTCAACAGGTCGTACTTCTCGTTCGGGCTATGGTGCCGGTTATCTGACCGCGCGAACCCGATGGGCAGAGACTCTAGACCTAGTCGGCGCTTAGCAACACTAACGATGGGAATTGACCCACCACTTCCAATCAGTACAGGTTCAGAGTTCCACTCCTGCTTCAAAGCAGCACGTGCACTGGCAAGATATTGGCTTTTTGCCGAAACAACGGATGCGGGGCTGCCACCGTATCCTTCAAACCTCACTTTGCAGTCGGCAGGTGTTCTGGCACGAATGTGATCACGAAATATGGATTGAATCCTTTCTGGATCTTGACCGGCCACCAGCCTGAAAGAGATCTTCGCAAGAGCTTTGGACGGAATGATGGTTTTAAGACCACCTCCGTAATACCCACCTACAATTCCATTAATTTCGCAGGAGGGACGCATCCAAACTTGCTCTATTACTGAGTAGGCTGCATCGCCAGCAGACTGGGATAGCCCCGCATTTCTAAAGAATGCGTCCGCGTCGAAATCCAGCTTTAATAGTTGCGCTTTGATTTGTTCATCTACCTCGTGTATATCTTCGTAGAATCCCTCAATTGCTACTTCGCCATTTTCACCTCTTAGGCTCGCAATAAGCTCGGCTAGGACCTGGATCGGATTGCGTGCAGCATTGCCATAGGCACCGGAATGCAAGTCTCGGTTAGCGCAAGTTATCTCGATCTCTTCTTCCAGTATGCCCCGAAACGTTACAGTGATTGCCGGTACCGTATCCCTCCATAGGTGGGTATCGCAAAGCAGCATGACGTCGGCAGTCAGTTCGTCTCCGGCTTCGTCCAAGAACGCCTCCATACTTGGGCTGCCGCATTCTTCCTCTCCTTCGAAGAACATGGACACCTTTATCGGTAGATGTCCTGTCACCGCGTTCCAAGAGCGACATGCTTCAATGAAGGTTAGAAGTTGGCCTTTATCGTCCGACGCACCACGAGCAACAATGTGGATTTCGCCGTCGGGCTGCTCCTTGAGGCTCGGCTCAAATGGATCCGAATCCCACGCATCTAGTGGCTCGACTGGTTGAACATCGTAGTGGCCGTAGAACAACACGTGCGGACCGTCCGCTTCTTTGTTGTGCGCAACCACCATGGGATTTCCAATAGTGGATCTAACGGACGCCGCGAAGCCTATGCCTGATAGCTCATCTGCAATCCAGGAAGCCGCGTCGTAGCATTGTTCTGAAAACAACGCGTCACATGAAATGGAAGGAATTCGCAGAAATTGGAGGAGCCGATCAAGGCTAGCGTTCAGATTGGCATCCGCGTACCTTAAGACTTTTTCGACAAGTTGGTGGTGCACCCCGTGGCCAACCCCCAACTCAGATGTTTCCTCCAACGGCATATTATCTTCCTTTCATTGTGGGAGTCTTGAGCGAGGCGATACTCCCCAAATCTTGCTGGTTAATTCGAACGCGCAGTAGTCGACATCTGCAGTTCATGTACGGCTCTATGAACCGCGTTCGAACCAGATCGTTCTCGGCGCCGCTTCAAGAAATTCGTCGCGTATATCGGCGGGAATCGTCTGCCTCCCTCAACCATACGAGTGAAGCGCGTGAGGTGTCCGGCTGAGTACGCAAAAGGCCTGGTGACTTCTCTAATCGGGTGCTCCTGTCTGAAGGATCGGGCAACAACAACCGCAATCCTCGCAGACAGGGCACCTCCCCGCCAACCGATTATCCAATGCCGCGGAAGCGGCTTGGTACAATCCCAAGAGTCCACACGACCCTAGTCTTTGACAATCAGTTCACGAGGCATTCGTGTGAGCGGCTCGTGGCCGCGCTCGGTAACAATGAACGATTGTG
>NZ_JBVVQE010000115.1:0-12325 GCF_055811435.1 Mesorhizobium sp. WSM4837 | reverse complement strand
CCGATCACGCAGGCCGCGTGAGAGAATCTCATTCACCAGCATGTCCGCAGTCTCGATACCGACACCGATGATCCGCGAAAGAAGGCGAACCATCGCGAGCGGACCCTTCTCCGTGTCCGGAACGACCGAGAGCTGCCGCAACCGCTCCTGTTCGATCTCATGGATTTGTTCACGCAACAGGTGAAGCCGTCCGAGATTACGGCGCAACTCGGCTCGGCTTCGTTCCGGTAAGGGCATACCTTCCGCCGTATGCAGAGCCTCCAGTTTCTCGGCAGCTTTACGCAGATCGGGTTTGAAGGCGCGAATGCCGAAGCGAGCGAGGATTGCCTTGATGCGGTTGACGATCCGTGTACGTTCGCGGACGAGATTGTCTCGGTCACGGTTCGGACGGCGGGCCTCCTCCTCATCGATGGTTGGGATGGCTGCCATGCTGCAGCGGCGCTTCTCGCCCCGCAGCCAGCCAAGAAAGGCGCGCATCAGCAGTTCGGTATCGAGGCCACTTGTCGCCGCGTTGCTGGCTGGCACGGGGTCATAGCTACGCGTCGGCTAAGGCTGGAGGCGGGAAATCCGTGGCGCTTTGAGGGCGAGGGATTGACGCCATCAAACTTGCCATTTGCATGTCTGATCCCATGTCGGTAACGCCCAATCGAGTATCCATTTGCCTTCCGGTTCTGTGGCTCGCCGCTCTTCCAGCCAGAATGCCGAACACGCCAACCAGCCCAACAACTCTCACAAATTCCGATTGTCAATTGCCAAACGGCGCTTCAGCGCGACTCCGCTCCCGTGATTAACCGACGTCTTCTAAATGGTCCTTCAAAATCAGGTTGGTGTCCGCAAACCAACCTTACAGAAGGTTGACGACCGCCGCAAAGCCGCTCGCTCGCTTCGGCGCTGTTGAGGGCGCGCTCGCGAGCGGCTTCCCTACCGCCGAGCTGCAGAACCTGTGGACGCGACCTGTTGATCGCACTAACCCCATGATTTTCCTCGAGAGTCGCTCTCGTGGGGCGACAGGCGGATCCGTCAACTACCTGATACCGTAGTATCAGTGCCTATTCGGAAGCTATAGAAGCAATTCTGTTTCAGCGCATTTACCGAGGTATCGGCATGGGAGAGCAACGCAAATACGGGCAACATTTCGATGAGATGGTGGCAGCCGACTGCCCCGGGCCAGCCAGGGTCCGTCTGGCCATTCTAATCTTCAATGTCCAGTGAAGAACGTCTCCCGCGAACCAGCCCTTAATCGCTCTCCTCATTGAACGACCTAGTGCAGAGGACCTAAAATGAACACTGACGCTTTCACCGCCCACGAATCCAATGTTCGTCGTTATGGGCGGTCGTTTCCCACGGTCTTTACGAGGGCAGTTGGGGCGACCATCTGGGACGAGGCTGGTAGCTCATATATCGATTTCCTCGTCGGGTCTGGAGCGCTTAATTACGGACACAACAACCCGAATATTCTTGCGCCAGCAATTGAATATCTCGCCGGCGGGAACATTCTTCTCTCGCTTGATATGCATACGGCGGCAAAGCGTGACTTCATTGAAGCGTTTGTGGATTGGATCCTGAAACCCCGAGGCCTTTCGTATAAGATACAGTTTCCTGGGCCGACCGGCACAAACGCCAATGAAGCAGCGCTGGCGCTGGCGCGAAAGTATACCGGCCGCTCGAGCGTTATGGCCTTTACGAATGCGTTCCACGGCATGTCGCTCGGCTCTCTGGCCGTGTCAGGGTCGGCCTCAACCAGGGAACTGGGGGGCGTTGCTCGCCACGATGTGATCCGTGTCCCCTATGACGGCTATCCGAGCCAAGATTTCGATTCGGCGAGTTACATCGACTGGGTCTTGGGCGACCCGGGGAGCGGAATAGAAAAACCTGCCGCAATCATCCTGGAGACCGTCCAGGCAGAAGGCGGCATGAACGCCGCATCCGCAGCTTGGCTCGCAGAAATTCAGCGCATTTGCCGTAAGCACGGCGTTGTGTTCATCGTCGACGACATCCAGGCGGGCTCGGGCCGAACTGGCGATTTCTTCTCGTTCGAGCTCGCGAACATCGAACCCGACATCGTGACCCTTTCCAAATCCCTAAGCGGTTCAGGTAGTCCGTTGTCAATCGTTCTTATTCGACCCGACATCGACATATGGAATCCCGGTGAACACAGCGGGACATTCAGAGGCAACAATTTCGCCTTCGTGACAGCAGGGGCCATGTGCAAAATGTGGTCAGATAGGCAGTTTACAGCAGGTGTCGAGCGTATAGCCGTTAAGCTGCAAGCTCACCTCGACCGCCTCGTTGCGAAATTCCCAAAATCCATCAAACAAAAGCGCGGCCGCGGTCTGATGGCTGGCCTCGAATGCCTTTCACCGGAAGTTGTCAGCCGGGTGCACGATATAGCGTTCGATAATGGCCTGCTCATCGAGTCGTCAGGGCCAAATCGCGACGTCATCAAAGTACTACCGCCAATTACGATCACTGATGTTGAACTCGATCACGGCATCGCTATGCTTGATCACTCAATACAGGAGCAAAACAATGAAGCCTAACCAGAAATATCAAGTCCCAGCGATCTCGCCTGTTAATATTATAGAACGAACCGGTTCGATAAGCACTGCCGAGATCATCTCAGTACTGAAAGGTGAGATCACTGCTCTGCACATCAGGCGAGCTTTTAGCAGCGAAATAGCCGAAGAGATCACAGCGAATTTTTTTGGCAGTCCCGGTCTCAACGAGCGCAAAGATGGTGTCCCGGGACAATATGTCGGCGCATCCCACTACAGGAAGGATGCAGCCACCTATTTCAAGGAGGCGGAAAATGCACGGCCCCACGTTGACGCCCTTTTTGGCAATTTAGTTGACCCGGTCCAAGCGTTGTTCGAAGCGTTGAAGCGCGAGCTTCACAAAGAGGGCATCGAATTGCGGCTGGCCCGTTCAGAACACGGTCAGGCTAACGTCTGTCGCGCTCTCAGTTGGTCTGGCAGCGGCACATTTTCCTTGGACCCTCACGACGATGTCGCTCAAGTGTTACGTGCCGGGAACGATTACGAGCTTTCTGCGGTGGCGCACAACACCGTCGCAGCGCTCAACTTCTACCCCAGCATGTCCGAGGAAGGTGGCAATCTGCGGCTCTGGAGTCACAAGCCAACGGTTGATGACCGAAAGTCGCAGGGGGTGGAGACCACGGGCTATCCCTATTCGGCAGCCTATCTCGAGGGCGTGCCTTCTCACGACGTCCAGCTCAAGGCCGGGGATATCGCCCTGATCGATGGCGGTTTCGTTCATGGGGTCACCGGCCAATCAGGCAACGGAAAGCGCCGCGTGCTGCTGAACAGCTTTTTCGGGTTTGCGCGCCCGGATCTTGTTCTCTGGTGGACCTGAAGTTGGATGTCGCAGCGACTGACGACCTTCCGCCGGCGGTAGAGCAGTGACGGCGGTGCGCCAATCCGCGCTTTATCGTGACGTCTCTCAAGCCGGGGCGCTGGGCGGCACCGGCGCTTTACGAGGATCTTTACTGGGCCCGCGGCGACTTGGAAAACCGGATCAAGGAATGCCAGCTCGACCTCTAAGCCGACCGCACCAGTGCCCACACGATACGCCAATCAACTGCGGCTGTGGTTCGCTTCGTTTGCCTCTGTCCTGATCTGCGCCTTACGCCGCCTCGACCTCGCCCACACCCGGCTGGCCGAGGCCACCTGCAGCACGATCAGGTAAAGCTGCTGAAGATCGGCGCACATCCGCATCTCCCGTGCGCCGCATCGAGGTGGCGATGGCTTCGGCCTGACCTATGCCGACGAATTTGCCCTGGCACACGCCCGAATACCGCCGCGGCCCGGTGACGCCGCAGGACCTGAGCCTTTTACGCCAACAACACAGGATACATCGCAGAACAAAGACCGTCGCACACCGCGGCGCCGGTTGCCCTCGTCTTCGAGTCAGGACGCGAAGCCGACGCCCGGGCGCGCCGACAAGGGCTTGATCCCGCTATGAGGTGAGAGAAGCGGGCTACTCGTCCGTTCGGGCTTCCCATCTCGGAAATGACCTGATGGTATGGACCGCCTCCGCTCCGGCTTCGAAGTGCCATACACATGAGGGAGAGCCGTCCATGGAGAAGATTACTACAATCGGTCTGGATATCGCCAAGCAGGCTTTCAGGTTCACGGCATCTACGCTGGCGGCGGGAATTGTCATTCGTCGGAAGCTACGCCGCGATGATGTCGTCGGTTTTTCAAGGCGTTGCCCTCTTGCCTGATTGGCATTGAGGCCTGCATGACGGGGCAGCACTGGCCCGTGTTCTCATGCGGCTGGGTCATGAAGCTCGGCTGATGCCAGCATCGTATGCCAAGCCATACGTAAAGCGTCAGAAAAATGATGCGACAGATGCCGAGGCGATCTGCGAAGCGGTGACACGGCCATCGATGCGCTTCGTTCCGATGAAGAGCGAGGAGCATCAGAGTATGCTGGTGCTGCATCAAGTCCGCGAGCTCCTGATCCGGCAGCGGACCACGCTCGTCAACGCTTTGCGCGGCCATCTGGCAGGGTTCGGGATCGTGACGCGTCAGGGCATTGTCCGTGGGGATGCTGATCGGGCTTGTCGAAGACGAGAATAACGAGCTCATCCCGCCGCTCGCTCGAGCTGCGCTTACTCCCCTGGTCGAGCAGCCTATGAGAAGGTTCGTAAGCTGGATCGTCAGATTCACGCCCGGCATCGCTCGAATGAACTGAGCCGGCGCCTGGAGACGATCCCCGGAATTGGTCCGATCACCGCCAGCGCCATCGCCGCGACGGTGACAGACGTGTCGTTGTTCAGGCAACGACCGCATCGGGCGGATCAGTAAGCAGCGTGATCCCTATATCCGTCGACTGCTGGTCGTTGGTCCATGCCGTCCTCAGGTTCAGCCGCAAGGGCAAAACGGCGCCGACCCGTTGGGCTGCCGAGCTTCTGGGGAAAAGCCCACAATGTCGTCGATGTTGCTCTCACGAACAAGATGGCGAGGATCGTGTGGGCTCTGATGATCATCGGCAAACGCTTCGAATCCGTCAGCCGCCGCCTAACGCGACCACAGAATACGCAGAGGTTAGCGAGGTGGTGATGGTGTGATGACGAGGCTGTTCTTCGGCCTCGACCACGCCCGTAGCGCCATTGCCGAAGGACTTCAACACCGCAAGGCCCCATTCCTCACTCGGCTACCAGACCCCGACAGCCTATGCCGAGGTCATCACCGCAATCGGCTCCGACGCTGTGCTGATTGGAAGGCTCCGCGCCTCCGCCGGTTCAACCCGCGCCAAGCCAAAAGGCGTAACAGAAACGGCTAAGGCTCTAATCTGCGACTGGATGACAGTTCAGTGGCAGGTCAGAAACCAAACGGTGAAGACAAATGAAGAGACGGGAACAGCTTCAGAAGATCGCACAATGTATACTTCTTGCAGAAATCTGCGGTAGTGCGCACCGCCGCTCGCCAGCCGATCTTTACGATCTGATAATGCCTAGGCATACAGACTTTATAGCAGCCACAGTTCTGCTACTGGTATCAAACTTTCGCATTATTTTTTTTATATGAAAATTAACAGTATTTTGTGATATCCCTAAAATTTCTCCCACTTCCCACGAGGATTTCCCTCTCGAAATCCACAAAATACACTCGCGTTCTCTTGGGGAAAGATCAGGAGCTTCTTTACGGCCACTTGAATTCACGAACTTCGCGACTCTTAGATGGAAATGAAGCGCGGCAAGCTGCAAGTATGTGACCGTTCTATTCTTAAATTCGCGGTCCCAGGGATGAGCGAAGCTCATGATCCCCAAGCTGCCATTGGGACCGTGCAATGGCACGCTAATGCCTGACCTTAAGCCGAACGTCGCAGCCTCATCGAAAACGCGCCGTTCGTCGTCAGTCGTGCTCGCGTCATTGTACACCTCACTCCATCGAAAGGTGCCTGTGCGCTTCCGACTCGTTTTGATAATGGGATCTATCTTATCATACCCCATTTTGAAATAACGCTCCTGCCATTCATCAGGATAGTTCAGCATGACCGCTGGATCTCGTCGGACGGGCTCTAAAAGTGTTTGGTCGGGTGCAAAAGAGCCATACCCGATCCAAGGGCAATCAAGCTTGAGGGCAAAGGAAGACAACAAATCGAACAACTTCTCAGATTGAGCGACCCCATTTGTCTCGTCAAGAAATCGGCCGAACTGGACCGCAAACGACTCTGCAACTGCCGTCGGGACACGCATCGAGGGTACCAAATAAGACTGGTCGGACACTTTACTTTCCAGCCCTCGAAGCTGAGGGACCACGGTCATCGGTGGGCATTCCATAGTCTCGGCTCCGTAACCAACTTGCGCCGGATATTGTCACTGATGGACAAAGCTATCGGCTGTAAGGCGGTTGCTCTTCGCGTCGCCCTTGGCCGGTATCGCCAAGTTTTATCACGTCCCGCGGCACTCAACGTTATTTTTGAGTTAAAATAACATTGTGAACTTCTCAAGTTTATAAACATGTAATTAACGCTTGAATTGGCAGCTTTTCTGATAACGGCTGCAGGCGACATGTCGATGCTCAAAATACGTCAGTTGACCGGTGCAGCCGTTCTGACCTGCCACTGAACTGTCATCCGGCGGCGATTAGAGCCTCAGCTGTTTGTGTTACGCCGTAGGGCGCGGGTTGAGCAACCGGCGGAGACGCGAAGCCCATATCGAGCGGAGCGGCATAGCCGGTTGCGGCGAGGGTTCCGGCGAAGGCCGCCGGGGTCTGGTAGGCGAGCGAGGAATGAGGCCTCGCCGTGTTAAAGTCCTGCCTCCATTCGGCGATGGCGCTTCGGCGTGATCGAGGCCGAAGAACAGGCTCTCGTTCAACAGCTCATCGCGCATCCGGCCGTTGAAGGATTCGACGTAGCCATTTTGCATCGGCTTGCCCGGCGCGATGTAGTGCCATTCGACGCGATGATCCTTCGACCAGGCGAGGATCGCGTTCGAGGTGAACTCCGTGCCGTGGTCGGAGACGATCATGTCGGGCTTGCCGCGCTTGGCGATCAGGTCCGTCAGTTCGCGCGCGACACGCCGGCCGGAGATCGAGGTGTCAGGGATGGCGGCCAGGCATTCCCGCGTCACGTCGTCGACGATGTTGAGCACGCGGAAGCGTCGGCCGCAGGCGAACTGGTCGTGCACGAAGTCCAGCGACCAGCGCGCGTTCGGCTTCGCCTCGACCAGGATCGGCGCCCGCGTGCCGACCGCTCGCCGCCTTGCCCGACGCTTGCGCACCGCCAGCCCTTCCTCGCGGTAGAGCCGATAGATGCGGTTGATCCCCGATGCCTCGCCCTCGCGCCTGAGCAGAATGAACAGGCGTCGATAGCCGAAGCGCCGGCGCTCATTGGCGAGGTCGCGCAGACGGCCGCGCAGTTCCTGCTCGGGCGGACGCCGGGACTGGTAGCGGATCATTTTGCGATCGGCGCCCACGAAGGAACAGGCCCGCCGCTCCCACAAGCCCATCGTGGCCTGCAGATGCGCGACGGCTTCGCGCTTGGCGACAGGCCCTACCATTTTTTTGACAGAAGCTCGCGCAGCGCCGGGGCTTCCAGCATCTGGTCGGCGAGCAGCTTCTTCAGCTTCGCGTTCTCGTCTTCCAGGGCCTTCAGGCGCTTGGCGTCGGACACGTCCATCCCGCCATACTTCGTCTTCCAGTTATACAGCGTCGCCTCCGAGATCCCGTGCTTGCGGGCCAGATCGCCCGCCTTCGCCCCCGCCTCATGCTCGCGCAAAACCGCGATGATCTGCTCTTCCGTAAACCGCTTTCTCTTCATCAGTCCGTCCTTCAAACAGGGCCGGAGTCCCAACTGGAGGAAATTACCCGCGGCAGGTCATCCTCGCTAAGCGTCGGAGCTGTGCCTTTGAGGACGGGCAGATCGGCTTTTAAGGTGTAGATTGGAGCGGGGTTTCGACCCCGATCGGCATCGCAACGTCGAATTCGCTGGATCCCAGCAGGTGTCCGAACAGCCTAGATAGGAAAAAGAATAAACCGATTAGAATGGGTGACAGTTTTCTCGTTTTCCGGAGAGCCCGGCGATGGTTTGACGAGAGACTGGGTTAATGGGACGAGCGGCTTCGGTTGTCGTGGAATGTCTGGCCGGCGAGGTGCGACGGCATTGTAGCTGGTGGAGCGGACTGTGGCGGAGAAGGAGGCGCATCCGCTGCGCGGCCGCTCAAGCCCCAGTTGCCGTTCACGCCAGATGATGAAGATCCCGGCCGCGACACATCACGAGGCCGGCCAGCGTATTCAGCGATTTCACGTCGCCGAACACCAGTTTGCCGACGACGACGCCGAGGATCATCGAGGTGTATTCGAGGGGCTCCACGACCGACGCCTGGGCATGGCGATAGGCGGCCGTCATTAGGGCCAAGCCGCTCAGAGCCGGCGGCAACCAGAAGGCCGGTCTGCGCCCGGGGTCAGCATCTGCCCAGCCGAAGGCGGCGTTAGCAGCGCCAGCACTTGCCGTCGACGAGAACCAGAGCACGATGGCGCCGTCTTCTCGGTCTGCACGAGACTGCGCACGCGCAGCATTCGGCCGCCGGCGACGAAGGTTCCCATCACGCCATGTTCTGGTCGTCGAGCGAGTGTCAGCACGCCGACAAGGCCGACGGCGCCAGTGCTCGAGCGATGGACGCGGATCGCCTCGCCAACAGATCGAGGAAAACACCACCAGCAGCAGCGGCTGCGCATAGTCCAGCGTGATCGCCCCGGGCAGCGGCAGCCTGATGGGCGAAGAAGCTGAGCCCCTGGCGCCGACGCCGACGATGCCGCGCGATGTGGTTGAGCGCCCGTTGTGGTGAAGGCTGTGCCGAATCCGTTGATGGTGAGAAGGCGATAATCGGGAAATGCGAAGAAGGAGCGAAAGAACACGATCTGGCCGGGCACCGTGGCAGCCGCCTTGATTGAGGTCGACATGCCGACGAAGACCGCCACCGAGACGATCTCCAAAGCGAAGCGCGCTCAGTGTACGATGACTGCCGGCATGATCGCTGGACGCGTCCCGTTCAGCCCCAACCCCGCGGCGCCTACTTCGGCGAAGTGTCCCGGATCCTCGCCCAGATGCGCGCGGGGTTCGGCATCTCGATATGACTGATGCCATAGAGGCGCCAGAGGCCCATCGGTCACTGGGTTGTTGAGCGCCGCCGGCGCCGACGTCCTCAGGAAGCTGCGATGGTTCGTTAAAATAAATCCAAAGGCTGGGTTTCGTGGGACCTACCATCTGCCGGTAACGCCCCGCTTGTGTTGGACTGAAGCGTTCGGCAACAGAGGCAAGAAGCGATGCTGCGCTCGGCCACCATCTCTTTCAGACGCAGCCTGAAGAGATGGCAGTACACCGAACGCAAAGCTGGTTAAACTAGAGTCCTGTAAAACATTGATACCTTCGAAATTCGTTGAGACGAGCTACACGGTCTGGACCCAAACGCTGCAACATATTCTTCAACCAAAATTTACAGAATCTTTGCGGCCACAAATCGCTGACGGTGGTACGTTCACCCCAAGGTCTGAGGCGAGGCACGGGTACGAATGCTGTGGTAGATTTGCGCTCGGACCGCCGCACAGCACGCACGAAGGATTGACAGCCAATGGCAAGAAAAGCGCTCATCCTAGTTGAAGGTCATCAGGCTAACGGTCTGCGATACATCCAAGCGGCTCAGCGTCTTGGCCTTCACCCAATTACACTGTCGGCTGATCCAGCTCAGCACAACTATCTTGCGGGGGAATGCATAAAAACAATCCGTATCGATACACACAATCTCAACGCGCTAATCGGCGAATGCTCCCGGCTGCGTGCGACCTATGACATTGCTGGCATTACTGGCTTTTCGGGCGCCGACGAGTCGGTCTATGCGATGGTCGGCAAGCTCTGCCGGCATTTCGATCTACCGGGACCGAACCCAGAATCGATTGAACGATGCTGCGACAAATTCGTTCAACGTCAGCTGCTCGCGGAGGCCGGTGTTCCAATGCCTGCCTATCGGTTGGCGGCGAATGCGGCTGAGGTTGAAAGCGCTGCTGCGGACATCGGAATGCCGGTGGTTGTTAAGCCAGCCGAAGGCAGCGGCAGCAGCGGTGTACGATTGTGCCGCAACGCCGATGAGTTAGCCGAACATACGACCTATCTGTTGGGCGGGAAGGACATATGGCGGTCTTCGCCGAGGATAATGGTCGAAGAATTCGCGCAAGGCCCCTATTACTGCTCCCATATAATGGGAAATGAGGTCATTGGGATTGCCGCCGCTGACTTCGGCCCCCCACCGCATTTCGTCTTCAGTCAGGGCACCTTCCCAGCCCAGCTGACTGATGACGAGCATACGCGTATCGCCGGTGTTTCGCTGAGCTGTTTGCGAGCTCTCGAACTTGGCTGGGGGCCAACAAACATTGAAATCCGTTGGACGAAGCGTGGCCCAGTCGTCATTGAAGTCAACCCGCGTCTTAGTGGCGGTGCTCAAAATATTCAACTGGCTTACGGCATCGATCTCGTCACCGAGCACATCAAGCTCGTCGTCGGCGACCAATGGAACTTACAAAGAAGGCATTCGCACGTTGCGGCCACGCGGTGCCTACTTCCTGATCGCGATGGCATCCTCGACTGGATCACTGGCGACAGTCAGGCGTCTGCTGTACCAGGTGTCGCCGAGGTCAAATTCTATGTTGAACCCAAGACGCCGATCATCAGGAATGGCGATTACCGAGACTCTTTGGGATATGCCATCGCTGTTTCACCCAGCCGTGCTCAGGCCGAGGCGATACTTCAGCGTGCCGTCCAGATGATCGATTGGTCCATCACGCCGTTTCCGGTCCTTGGCGAACAGGAGCAATCACCGACCCCTCACCTCCCCGTACCGGCGCAGATGGCGCCAGGTAATAGGTGATCGTCGCCGAACAGTGGTGTAATCGAGAGCAGGGAGGGACAGGTTTTTGACAGGATCGTCGGTCTCGACAAGATCAAGCCCCATATCAGCAAGCGGTCGGCGACTATCTCAAGGCGCGCGGCTATGATCCGCGGCGCATTGCAGGCTACGCTTTTTCCAATGCGCTGCGACGGTCGGAACGAAGAAGCCAATCGCGGCGTACTCGCCTCACTCACCGAAATTCCTGAAAGCTAGAGGTTTGATCCCAGATTTTGATGGGGCATCCTTGTCCTCCGAATCAAGGGATACGCTATGGGCCAGGTTCTTCATGGGAGCGCCACGACGACAGAGGCGGTCCGTCGAGCGATACAGCAGTCATGTCTGGACGGCGCCCGCCGATCAAGGGTTTGTTTTCGGCAATGGGACGTCCGCGGGTGCGGTCATGTCTGCGGCCTGTTGTTGCAGTACTGTGATCGCTGGCCCTGATGGTGTCCGCTGATCCTTTGACCTGATCAAGAGAACGAGCTCGAAGCTCCGACTACGTTGCAGGCCTTCGGGATATCTCCTCGTCTGTTCCCATCACGTCATTGTCACCCTCGATTCTGGACCGCAGCCTCAGCCGTTTTTTCCGTTACGCCGGCGTAGCGGCATAGCGTGCGTCGTCACGCATGAGCGCGAAGGCGATGCGGGCGAGCTTGTTGGCGGTCGCCACGGCGACAAGCTTGAACGGCTTGGTCTCCATCAGGCGATCGGCCCAGCTTCTCAACGCATCGCTGCAACGTTTGCGATGGAAGAGGACCGCGTGAGCGCCGACAACGAGCAGCTTGCTCAGATATCGGTTTCCCATCTTGGAAACTGGCCCCAGCCGCTCCTTGCCGCCTGATGAACTTTGCCGGGGCGTTAGCCCGAGGAAGGCCGCGAACTCACGCGGGCCCGAGAAGGCGGAGATATCCTGGATACTTGCGGCAAGCGCAGAGGCGGTGACGGGACCGATGCCGGGAACGCTCATCAGACGGCGCGCGGTCTCATCGGCTCTGGCGAGAGCCAGAATGGCCTGATCGCTTTGTCCGATCTCATGATCGAGTTCGTTCAGCCGACGCACGACAGGCAACAGCGCCGACCGTACGATCGCCGGGATCATGTCGTTGCTTTCCATGATGAGAACCGCCAGAGCACGAGCATTGTTCGGTCCCTGCGCGGCGATGATCCCGATCTCGGCCAGATGTGCTGCGCAGGGCATTGAGCAGTTGCGTACGCTGTGCCACCAAAAGTTCGCGCACCTTATGGTGCATGAGCGCAGCCTGGTTCTCGACCGATCGAACCGGTACAAAGCGCATGGAGGGCCGCGTCACCGCCTCGCAGATGGCCGCTGCATCAGCGGCGTCGTTCTTCTCTGGTTGCCGCCCTTGATGCAAGAAGCCTTCCAACCTGATGTGCCGGTGATCGAGTGCGTTCTTC
>NZ_JBVVQE010000114.1:0-12436 GCF_055811435.1 Mesorhizobium sp. WSM4837 | reverse complement strand
GCCGCACTCCGTCCAACACCCCTCAACCGTCTTGGCGCTGCGCGCCAATCCACCTTCTCCCACAAGGGGAGAAGGAAGAGGCTTGTCCGGCAGGACAGAGGGGGGCGCGAAGGATCGCTGCTGACTTCGTTCTGCGCAGTTGTCGGCTGAGTATCGGCGCCCCCAAGCATTCCGGCCTTGACAGCCACGCCGACACGAAAAAAACCCGGCGGTTGCCCGCCGGGTTCGAGTTCAGTCAAACGCTGCTGATTAGAACGAGCGCTGGAAGCGGAGCATGCCGCCGAGGCTGTCTTCGTCGTCCGCACCGGTCCAGTTGGAGAAGTCGGGCTCGTCGAAGTCGCCGGCGTGCAGGTAATCGACTTCGGCCGTGATCGTCAGGCCCGGAACGATGTCATAGGCGATGTTGGCAGCGATGCCGAGGTTTTCGCCTTCGTCATACGAGATCTGGGTGTTGAACGAGGTCTTCTCGTTGATGGTGTAGGTGCCACCGCCCCAGACCGCCCAGTTGCCGCTCCACAGCTTGTACATGCCGCGGCCGCCGGCGACGGGTGTTGCGAAGCCGGGATCCTCGTAGTTGTCGTCAGTGCCGTAGCCGGCCATGATGAACAGCGACAGGTTCTCCATTGGGGTGACGTCGAGGCGAACCTTGCCGGCCACTTCTTCGTAGTTGGCGTCGTAAGCAATGACGCCGGTGATGGCGCCCCAGCCCTGCGTCCACTTCACGCCGCCGACAACATGCGGAACATAGCTGTCGATCGTGAAGTCGCCATAACCTTGTTCGAGCGAGACCACGGCCGAGAAGCCATTGCCGGCGTCGAAGTAGTACTGGACGACGTTGGTGTCGAAACCGCCGTAGGGAACCAGCGTATCCTGGATGACGTTGCCGGCGTAGCCGATGAACGTATCGTAGGCCGATTCGTCTTTACCGACGCGCAGGCCGCCGAGCTGGATCCAGGCGAAGTTCAGCGAAATGCCTTTGTTCTCGGCAGGGTTAGCGACAATGATAGTCTCACCTGGCAGCGGGGGCAGCGGACCGGCGCCGTCCGGATCGGGACCGGGGACGTATGTGCTGCTGACGTGCCGGTTCCGGTTGCCGAAGTTGAAGCGGGTCTCGGTGTAGGTCTTCAAGGTGCCGAGCTCGGTTTCCTGGCCGGTCCAGGTCTTCAGGTTAAAGCGGGCCTGCTTGTAGTACGTGTCCTGGATGTCGCCGTCCTCGACGTCGAAGTTCTCAGCACCGTCGAACGAGCCGACGTCGCCGACGCCGATGTCGTAGCGGACATAGCCGCCGATGCGCAGGCAGGTCTCGGTGCCGGGGATGTAGAAGTAGCCAGCGCCGTAGACGTCGCAGATGCGGACGTATTCAGCTGGTTCCGGCTCGGCGACGACGACGGCGTCGGCGGCGCGCGCACCGGAAACTGCGACCAGAGCCGCAGCGGAGCCAAGAAGAAGGCTCTTGATGTTCATTTTCTGACCTCCAGTCAAAAGTTAAAAAACGGGTCTGGGTATTCTTTGCTGAAGGACAGCGTTCCCTGCCCCATCCCCACTACCGAAAAAGATGCGCACCGCGCCGCTCCTTCGAACCCGACATTACCCATGAGGCGGCGGCGTTCAACAACCATCGCATCGGCGAAAGGTCTGTGCAGGCGCTATCACCCTGCCTTGTTGCACAAATGACACGATTTGGCCTCACTCGGAAAGCTCCCGTTAACCATTGGGCTGCCGGAGACAGGTTGGAGACCCATTGGGCCAGCCCTTGCAATCCGGCCGATTCCGGCAATTGCCTGCCGCAATTGCGGCGATGTCTGTGAGTCGCCGGCCAAGGCATTGCCGCAGAATCGCCGCATGGCGAAAAGCGGCGAGCGCGAAGCGGGATGGCGGAGAGGATGGGATTCGAACCCACGAGAAGCTTTTGACCTCTACTCCCTTAGCAGGGGAGCGCCTTCGACCACTCGGCCACCTCTCCGTTGCGCTGGTGGATAAAGAAAAGCGCCGGCACAATCAACAAGCCTGACCCATTATCGTTGAAAAAACCGGCTCCCGGCGAAGTGTTGCTCGGTCCTGTCCAAAAAAGCGGCGATGGCGCCGGGCAGGCCGCCGGTCTCGAGAAAAGGCGCATGGCCCTGGCTTTCGACCGTGATCGTCTCGACACGGGGATGACGGTTTCGCATCTGTTCGAAGGTCTCGGCGGACAGCAGCTTCGAATTGACGCCGCGTATGGCGAGCAAGGGTATTGCCGCCAGCGCCTCGAACTGCGGCCACATGTCGGGCAGCTTCTGGGTCAGGTCGAGTCCGGCCAGCGTCTCGACCAGCTTCGGGTCGAAATCCGGCAATAATCCTCCACCCGTATCTCGGTAGAGCGCCGCTACCATCCGCTCCCAATCCGCCTCGGTCAGGGCAGGAAAGTCGCTGCCATGCGCGCCGCGCTGGGCGCTGACGGCCTCGGCGTGGGTTTTCGGCTTCGGCGCGCGCTCGAGATAGGAGCGGATATGGGCGAGACCGCCGGCCTCGAGCACCGGGCCGATATCGTTGAGCACGATAGCCCGCAGGACTGCTGGCCGCATCGCGCCGAGCACATGGATGATCAGCCCGCCGCGTGACGTGCCGATGAACGCTGCTTCCTCGATGCCCAGCGCCGCCAAGCCGGCGAGGATGTCACCGGCTTCGACGCCGATATTGTAGTGGCCGATATCGGGGTCGTAGGCGGATTGCCCGCGGCCGCGATAGTCGAAGGCGACGATTTTTCGCGGCGTTTGCGCCCGCCGCGACAGATGCAGCGCCAGTTCATGAAAATCGCGGCTATTGCGGGTCAGGCCAGGCAGGCAGACGACCGGCCAGTGGCCGGAATTCGCTTCGCCGTAGATGCGGGCGTGGAGTTCAAGCCCGTCCGGCGAGGCGTAGAAGAAGTCGGAAAAACCGCTCGACATTTTGGGACCTCGCTTCCTCGCCGTTGCCGGATCGTCGACTGCTACAGGCGAGGGCGGGCACGGTCAAATCGAAGCGTCATTTTCGAGATGTCGGCGGGACAGCGCCCCGCTCTGTCCTGCCGGACATCTCCCCCTCAAGGGTCCCTCAAGGGGGAGATTGGCTGTCCGTTTGCTTTTCGCCAATCGCCAACGCTGATAAGGAAGGCGCCGCCAGTGAAACTGCCAACCTCCCCCCTTGAGGGGGAGATGCCCGGCAGGGCAGAGGGGGGTGCTTCGCCAAGCCAGCCTTCGCCCGAACGGATCAACTCCGCCCGTTCACCAAATCCCCGACAATGTCGTACTTGCCGGAAATGCGCATCTTATAGACTTCGTAATTCTCCATCACGCGCTGGACGTAACTTCTTGTTTCGGTATAGGGAATCCGCTCGATCCAGTCGACGACGGCGTCGATGTCCTTGCCGCGCGGGTCGCCGTATCTGGCCACCCACTGGGCGGCGCGGCCGGGGCCGGCATTGTAGCCGGCGAAGGTCAGCACATAGGAGCCGTCGAAGCGGCCGAGCTGCTCGCCGAGGAAGGCGGCGCCCAGGGTCGCGTTGTAGCCGGCGTCGGTGGTCAGCCGCGCCTGCGAGAAGGTCATTCCGGCCTTGTCAGCCAATTGCCTGGCGGTCGCCGGCATCAGCTGCAGCAGGCCACGTGCGCCGGCGCTGGAGACGGCGCCGATGTTGAACTCGCTTTCCTGGCGGGCGATCGCATAGGCCAGCGCCTTGCCGGAGCCGGAAATGTTGGCGGTCTCGGGAATGGCGCCGAGCGGATGCGACAGCGCCCCGACATCGATGCCGCGCGCGCCGGCGATCTTGCCGACCTTCAGCGCCAGGAAGTGATTGCCCTGCTTTTCCGCCATCGCGGCCAGCAGCGCCAGCTCTCCGGGACTGCTCAACTGTCCGGCGAGGTCGCGGTAAAGCGTGTCGACGTAGCGCTGATAGCCCGCCTGCTGCAGTCGCCTGATGGCGCAGACCGCCTCGCGGCTGGAAAAATTCCGGTGATCGCTGGCGCTCGGCTGCGGATGGGCGATGTTGAGGATCTGCCGGCCGACGCGCTCACCGGCGAGCTGGCCGTAGAACGTCGTGCCGTAGGCGGCGGCACGGCTAAAATAATCCCTGGCGCTGCCGGGGCCGCCGGCTTCGGCCGTACGGCCGAGCCAATAGTAGGCGCGCGACAGCGATATCGGCCCCTGGGCGAGACCGGCGATCCGCTCAAAATGCTTGGCAGCGGTGGTGGGATCGTTGAGGCCGCGCAGCGCGTACCAGCCGGCATGAAACTCCGCATCGGCCGCGTTGGCAGCAGTTTCGCCGGCGTGTGCGGCGACTATCCTGTAGGCGGTCTTCATGTCGCCCTGGTCGACCAGTTCGCGCGACAGCACCCGGCGCTCGGCCCACCAGGCATCCGGGTCGATCAGAGCGCTGCGGTCGCTCGGCGCCTTCATCACCATTGCGGCGGCGTCGGAAAACTTCTGCTGCTTGCGCAGATATTGGGCTTGGGCGAAGAGATAGCCGGCCGAACGCTGCGCGGCGGGCACCGCCATCAGCAGCCTGGCCGCGTTCTTGTCGCCCCCATTCTTGTCGCCCTTGTCCGCCGCGGCCCAGGCGTCGGCCAGTTGCCGGGCGCCCGCAAGGCCGGCGACGCGCAGCGCCGAACTGACCCGGTCGGCATAAAACATGCGCTCCATGCGGAAACGGTGGTCTGATGCGGGAATCAGCGTGCCGAATTCCTGGATGATCGCCGCCTCGTCCCTGGCTTGCAGTTTTTCGGTGCGCCAGAAAGGCGACAGCACCGAGCGCGCCGCCTCGACGTTGCCCTGCGAGACATAGGAGCGGGCGAGAATCACCACGCCCTCGGCTGTTTGCGGCTGGCTGCCGCCGAAAGCCTGCACCACGATCTCAGGCGCGGGGTTCTCGCGGTAGAGCGCGCGCTCGCTGTTTTTGCGCAAGGCGATCATGCCCGGCCAGTTCGGCAGCATTTTCGCAGCATCGGCGATGTCGCCGCTTGGCACCCTGTCGCCGCCATAGAACGCGATAGCCCAGGCAAGGATGTGCTGGTCGAGCGAATTGACCGGCAGGGCGTCGCGCACCTGGCGCGCACCGGCAATGTCGTTTGCCGCCAGCGCATCGAGGCCGCTCTTCAACCTGGCGACGCTGGCGGGAGGGGATTCCGGACCCTGCAGGCCGGTATCCAGCAGGTTTGGCTTCGGAATGGTCGACGTGACCTGTGCATCGACCTTGCCGGCGGCCACAAGGGTCGGCGTCAACAGGAGAATTGCGCCAAGCAGCGCGAAAAAATGAGGCTGCCGGGTCGGCATCGTCTTCATCATTTCCTGTCTTGCACAATCACCAACAGGCACAGATCAACTGAAGCCTAGTTGGCTGTGGTGAAGAGCCTGTAAACGGGGCTATCGAAGTCGTTCAAATTGCGCTTGCTGGCATTCTTGTCATGCTTGCCGCGCAACAATGTCGAGACTATGGTGCGCCGCTTCGCTTTCGGCTAGAAGGCGCGCACGACAAAACACCTGCAGCACCGCGCGTCATCTCGGATGCGCAAAGGACGCTGTGGCACGTTAAATTTGGCGCATGATCTTTCCGTGAATCGGCTCCGATTTTCGGGCTCGTGCGCCAGTCCCAAGGAGTTGGACGACATGCTGAGAGGCTCGCTTACCGCGCTCGTGACACCGTTCGAAAAGAGCGGCCGTTTCGACGAGAAAGCGTTTCGCGCCTTCATCGCCTGGCAGATCGCTGAAGGCACGACCGGCGTGGTTCCGGTCGGCACCACCGGCGAGTCGCCGACGCTGTCGCATGACGAGCACCGCCACGTCGTCAAGGTGTGCGTCGAGGTGGCAAAGGGCCGCGTTCCGATCGTCGCCGGCGCCGGCTCCAACAACACCGAGGAGGCGGTTGGCCTGGTGCAATATGCCGAGAAGGCCGGCGCCGACGCGGCACTCGTCGTCACGCCCTACTACAACCGGCCGACGCAGCGCGGCCTCTATGCGCATTTCGCTGCCGTTGCCAAAGCGACCAGCCTGCCGATCATCATCTACAACATTCCGCCGCGCTCGGTGATCGACATGATGCCCGAGACGATGGGCCAGCTGGTGCATGACTTCAAGAACATCGTCGGCGTCAAGGACGCCACCGGCAAGGTCGAGCGGGTTTCCGAGCAGCGTGCCACCTGCGGCAAGGATTTCATCCAGCTTTCCGGCGAGGACGCCTCGGCGCTCGGTTTCAACGCCCATGGCGGCGTCGGCTGCATCTCGGTGACGGCGAATGTCGCGCCGCGGCTGTGCGCCGAATTCCAGGAGGCGACGCTTTCCGGCGACAACGCCAAGGCGCTGGACTTGCAGGACCGCCTGCTGCCGCTGCACAAGGCGATTTTCCTGGAACCCGGCGTGTCCGGCGCGAAATATGCGCTGTCGAAGCTCGGCAAGGTCGAGAACGTGCTGCGTTCGCCGCTGGTCACCATCGAGCAGTCGACCGCCGAAAAGATCGATGCGGCCATGAAGCACGCCGGCTTGATTAACTAGCGAGCCCGTTTGGAAACTCTACTCCTGCGGCCAACTGAAGGCGTCACCTGCGCTTCCGGTGCTCACGTACTATATGTACGCTCCGCTCCGGTTCGCGCATGGCCCCGAAAGCGTTCGCTTTCGGAAAGGACCATGCGCAAGCTCAGGCTTCTAGAGCGTCCTTTGCGCGTTTGAAAAACGCGCGGCGCTCTAGTGCCACCATCATCTGACTCGCAGGAGCGAGTTTCGAAACGGACTCTAGACGTCATGAACCAGGTCAGAAAAGCCGATCCCAACAACAAGACCGTTGCGGAAAACCGCAAGGCGCGGTTTTCCTACGAGGTGCTCGACACGATCGAGGCCGGCCTGGTGCTGACCGGCACCGAGGTGAAGTCGCTGCGCCAGGGCCAGGCCAACATCCAGGACAGCTACGCCTCGGTCGAGGGCGGCGAGATCTGGCTGATCAACTCCTATTTGCCGGAATATCTGCAGGCCAACCGCTTCAACCACGAGCCACGCCGGCGCCGCAAACTCCTGCTCAACAAGCGCGAGATGGCCAAGCTGTCGCAGAGCGTCGATCGCGAAGGCATGACGCTGGTGCCGCTAAAAATCTATTTCAATGAAAAAGGCAGGGCGAAGCTTTTGCTCGCCGTCGGCCGCGGCAAGAAACTGCACGACAAGCGCGAGACCGAAAAGCAGCGCGACTGGTCGCGCGAAAAGGGCCGGCTGCTGAAGGAGCGTGGGTGAGGAGTGGTCCGCAAAGCGGACGAAGCCAACGATTTGGCTTTCGAGCGACGAACGCCCGCAGCCTTGGCGGAGGCAGGGCGGTTCAACAGGGATAGGCCTGTTTTGAAGAACCGAATTGTCCTTTGGGGTGCGGCCAGCCTGATCCTGGCGTGCCTTATCACGGCCGCCGGCTATTTCTACTTCCAACCGTTTTCTCCGGACCGCGGCAAATATCCGGTCAGGGGCATCGACGTTTCCCATCACCAGCGACAGATCGACTGGCGGCGTGTTGCCGCCGACGATGTCGCCTTCGCCCTCATCAAGGCAACTGAAGGCGGCGACCATGTCGACGATGCCTTCGCCGCCAATCTGCGCGAGGCGCGTGCGGCTGGTCTGGCGGTCGGCGCCTATCATTTCTTCACCTTCTGCAGGCCTGGCGCCGATCAGGCGAAGAATTTCATCTCCGTCGTGCCGCGCGATCAAACGCTGCTGCCGCCGGTGGTGGATATCGAATTCGTCGGCAATTGCCCGCGGCGGCCATCGCCCGAAGAATTGAGCGTTGAACTCTCGGCTTTCCTCGGCCCTGTCGAGGCAGCTTTCGGCAAGTCGGCGATCCTCTATGTGACCGACGACGCGGCACGGGCCTATGCCGGCCAGATCGTCGGTCGCCGGCGCTGGGTTCGTTCGCTGGCGCTGCAGCCAGGTCATGACGACTGGATCTATTGGCAGTATCACGACAGCGGTCGCGTCGACGGCATCACCGGCGATGTCGATCTGAATGTGCTTCAGGGCGGGCCGGAGAAATTGGCCGAGCTGTTTGCGTCACCGCCCGAATCTATCTCTCCAGAAACGCCGCTATCTCCCTGAAGACGTTGACGAACATTGCTTCCGTCAGCACGCCGGTGTTGGTGTTGTAGCGCGAGCAATGATAGCTGGAAAACAGCGTCACGCCATTGGTTTGCTGCTGCCCGCCATGCTTGAACGGATAAGCGGCGACACGCTGGCCGAGCGCCCGCACGGTCGACTGGTGCGCGATCGAGCCCAGCGCCAGCACGGCGCGCAGGTTCTTGAACCGCGCGATCGTCGGCACCAGGAACGTCCGGCAGGTGGCAATCTCGGCGCCGGCCGGCTTGTTGTCCGGCGGCACGCAGCGAACTGCATTGGTGATCGCCGTGCCGACAAGCTCCAGCCCGTCATCGGGCCGCGCCTTGAATTGGCCGCGGGCAAAGCCGTGTGCGATCAGCGTGTTGTAGAGCAGGTCGCCGGCAAAATCGCCGGTGAAGGGGCGTCCGGTGCGGTTTGCGCCGCGCAGGCCCGGCGCCAGTCCGACGATCAGCAGCCGCACCGCATCCTCGCCCTCGGGTGGCAGAAAGGTCGGCACTGGTGCATTGAACCAGGACGGCTCGCGCTGCCGCCATTGCGCGATAAAATCGTGCAGCCGCGGGCAGAGCGGGCAATCGCGGTCGGGCTCGGAGGACGCGACCAGGGGAGCGGTCAAGACCGCCGCCGTCAATACTCGTCCTCGTCGACTTCGGCCGGTTCGGGCCGGCGCACCGGCCGCTCGGACGGATCGCGGCCGACATCGCTCTTCAAGGTAATCAGGTCGATGAAATGATCGGCCTGGCGGCGCAGATCGTCGGAAATCATCGGCGGCTGCGAAGCCATGGTCGAGACGATCGAGACCTTGCGCCCGCGCCGCTGCAGCGCCTCGACCAGCGTGCGGAAATCGCCGTCGCCGGAAAAGATGACATAGTGGTCGACGACATCGGCGAGTTCCAGTGCATCGACGGTCAGCTCGATGTCCATATTGCCCTTGATCTTGCGGCGGCCGGTCGAGTCGGTGAACTCCTTGGCCGGCTTGGTCACCACCTTGAAGCCATTATAGTCGAGCCAATCGATCAGCGGCCGGATCGAGGAATATTCCTGATCCTCGACCAGCGCGGTGTAGTAGTAGGCACGCAGCAGGTAGCCGCGCTTCTGGAAGTTCGACAAAAGCCTGCGGTAGTCGATGTCGAAGCCGAGCGCACGCGAGGTGGCGTAAAGATTGGCACCGTCGATGAAAAGAGCGATTTTTTCACGAGGGTCGAACATGGAAATATTCCTTTTCGAAAATAAGCGGTCATCTAAATGCGCGTGACTATCGGTTGGCTTGAAATAACCGGCTGACCTTCGTCATTCGAGATAACGCCGGTTTTACGGCAATCCAAGGGTATGATGCTGCATAGCAAGCAATTGTGATCGGTGCCGCATGTCGCAGGCGGCGCGCGCCCAGACTGGCCTTGGCCAGACCCCGGGCCCAGGCCCCAGGCCCGGCATTGTCCGGCACTGCCAAAAAGCTTGTATTTTGGCGGCGTTCGGGTTATGGACCGCGCCTGTTTTCCATCAAATCCAGGCATGAAAGGGGCAGCTCATGGCCCGCGTAACCGTTGAAGATTGCATCGACAAGGTCAACAACCGCTTCGAGCTCGTGCTTCTGGCCGGCCACCGCGCCCGTCAGATCAGCCAGGGCGCGCAGATCACCGTTCCTCGTGACAACGACAAGAATCCGGTCATCGCGCTGCGCGAGATCGCCGAGGAGACATTGTCGCCCGACGACCTCAAGGAAGACCTGATCCACTCGCTGCAGAAGCATGTCGAGGTCGACGAGCCGGAAGCCGACGGCGAGGCAATCGCCGACCAGACCGGTACCGCCGCTGCGGCAACCGACGCCGACGACACCGAGGACAACATCACCTTCGACCGCATGACCGAGGAAGACCTCCTGGCCGGCATCGAAGGTCTGGTGCCGCCGGAAAAAAGCGACGATTATTGATCTTCCCACCGGCCGCCGACACTTTCGCGCCGGCGGTTTCGTGGTTATCTATGACATGCGCCGTACGCCAGTGCGGCGCATGATTCATTTCAGCACTGCGAGATCCCGCCCATGATGCGTCAGTATGAGCTTGTCGAGCGCGTCCAGCGCTACAAGCCTGACGTCAACGAGGCGCTGCTTAACAAGGCCTATGTCTACGCCATGCAGAAGCATGGTCACCAGAAGCGCGCCTCCGGCGATCCCTATTTCTCGCATCCGCTCGAAGTCGCCGCCATCCTCACCGAAATGCACATGGATGAGGCGACCATCGCGGTTGCCTTGCTGCACGACACGATCGAGGACACCACGGCGACCAGGGCCGAGATCGACGAGCTGTTCGGTCCGGAAATGGGCAAGCTGGTCGAAGGCCTGACCAAGCTGAAGAAACTCGACCTCGTCTCCAAGAAGGCCGAGCAGGCGGAAAACCTGCGCAAGCTGTTGCTGGCGATATCGGAAGACGTTCGCGTGCTGCTGGTCAAGCTTGCCGACCGCTTGCATAACATGCGCACCCTCGACCATGTGCCCGAAGCCAAGCGCCTGCGCATCGCCGAGGAAACGATGGATATCTATGCGCCGCTGGCCGGGCGCATGGGCATGCAAGGCATGCGCGAGGAGCTCGAGGAGATCGCCTTTCGCTTCATCAATCCGGAAGCCTACCGCGCCGTCACCGCGCGGCTCGCCGAAATCTTCGAGCGCAACAAGGATGTGCTGTCCGAGATCGAGAAGGCGCTGTCCACGCTGTTCGACAAATATGCGATCAAGGCCGAGGTCAAGAGCCGCCAGAAGAAGCCGTGGTCGGTGTTCCGCAAGATGGAGGCTAAGGCGCTGTCCTTCGAGCAGCTGTCCGACATTTTCGGCTTTCGCGTCGTCGTCGATAGCGTCGAGGACTGCTACCGGGCGCTCGGCGCCATCCACACCACGTGGTCGATGGTGCCCGGCCGCTTCAAGGACTACATCTCGACGCCGAAGCAGAACGACTACCGTTCGATCCACACCACCATCGTCGGACCGTCGCGGCAGCGCGTCGAGCTGCAGATCCGCACCTATCAGATGAACAAGATCGCCGAATATGGCGTTGCCGCGCATTCGATCTACAAGGACAGCGGCGGCAAGGTGAACGGCACCGCCCACGCGATCTCGAAGGAGACCAACGCCTATGCCTGGCTGCGGCGCACCATCGAGCAGCTGGCCGAAGGCGACAATCCCGAGGACTTCCTCGAAAACACCAAGCTCGAGCTGTTCCAGGACCAGGTGTTCTGCTTCACGCCCAAGGGAATGCTGATCGCGCTGCCGCGCGGCGCCACGCCGATCGACTTCGCCTATGCGGTGCACACCGATGTCGGTGACACCTGCGTCGGCGCCAAGGTCAACGGCCGCATCATGCCGCTGATGACCGAACTGAAGAATGGCGACGAGGTCGAGATCATCCGCTCCAAGGCGCAGGTGCCGCCGGCGGCTTGGGAATCGGTCGTCGTCACCGGCAAGGCGCGCTCGGCGATCCGCCGCGCCACCAAGAATGCCATCCGCAAGCAGTATTCGGGTCTCGGCATCCGCATACTGGAACGCGCTTTCGAGCGGTCAGGCAAGATTTTTACCAAGGAAAGCTTGAAATCGGTGCTGCATCGGCTGGCACGCAAGGACATCGAGGATGTGCTGGCCTCTGTCGGCCGCGGCGAACTTGCCTCCACCGATGTCATCAAGGCGGTGTTTCCCGACTACAAGGACGAGCGCATCACGCTGGCGGCGCCCAAGCAGCGCGAGGAGGGCTGGTCGAAGATCCGCAACGCCGCCGGCATGCTGTTCCAGATTCCGGGCCGCGCCGCACGCAAGGACAAGGACCAGCCAAGGGACGGCGCCGTGCCGATCCGCGGCGTGCGCGGCGACCTGCCGGTGCGCTTCGCGCCGGAAGGTGCTGTGCCCGGCGACCGCATCGTCGGCATCGTGCAGCCGGGGACCGGCATCACCATCTATCCGATTCAGTCGCCGGCGCTGCAGGCCTTCGACGACCAGCCAGAACGCTGGATCGACGTGCGCTGGGACATAGACGAGCGCACCAAGGAGCGGTTTCCGGCGCGAGTCTCGGTCACCGCCATCAACGCGCCGGGCTCGCTGGCCGACATTGCGCAGGTCGTTGCATCCAACGATGCCAACATCCATACATTGTCGATGGTGCGCACCGCGCCTGATTTCACCGAAATGCTGATCGATCTCGAAGTCTGGGACCTGAAGCACCTGAACCGGCTGCTGTCGCAGCTCAAGGACAATTCGAGCGTCAGCGACGCACGGCGGGTGAATGGGTGAATGGTGAGAATAGTGAATAGTGAATAGTGAATAGTGAATAGTGAATAGTGAATAGTGAATAGTGAATAGTGAATAGTGAATAGT